>DASPGF010000308.1:0-8041 GCA_035620755.1 Myxococcota bacterium | reverse complement strand
GTTCATCACCGATCCGGACCGCAAGAAGATGTCGAAGAGCAAGGGCAACGTGATCACCCCGCTGCCGCTGCTCGACGAGTACACCGCCGACGGCGTGCGCTACTGGGCGGCGAGCGCGCGGCTTGGCAGCGACACGGCCGTCGACGAGAAGGTGTTCAAGATCGGCAAGCGGCTCACCACGAAGCTGTTCAACGCGGGGAAGTTCGTGCTCGCGCAGAGCGCCGAGCTGCAGCCGATCCGCTGCGAGCTCGACCGCGCGTTCGTCGCGAAGCTGCGCGATCTCGTGGAGCGCAACACGCGCAGCTTCGAGGCGTTCCAGCACGCGGTCGCGCTCAAGGAGACCGAGAGCTTCTTCTGGACCCACTTCACCGACACCTACCTCGAGCTCGTCAAGCAGCGCGCGCGCGCCGAGGGCGCGCAGCACGCCGCCGAGCGCGGCTCGGCGGTCGCGGCGCTGCGGCTCGGGCTCGACGTGCTGCTGCGTCAGCTCGCGCCGTTCCTGCCGTACATCAGCGAAGAGATCTGGTCGTGGTGCTTCGCGGAGGAGCGCGCGCAGCCGAGCATCCACCGCGCGCCTTGGCCCGGCGCCGCGGATTTCCGCGGCATCGAGCCGCCCTCGAGCGCGGCGAGCTTCGACGTCGCGGTCGCGTGCTGGGCGGCGATCAACAAGCGCAAGGCCGACGCGGAGGTCTCGATGGGCCGCGAGGCGCTGCGGCTCGCGATCGCGGCAAGCCCCAAGACCCTCGCCGTGCTCGAGCCCGTGCTGCCCGATGTGCTCGCGGCCGCGCGCTGCCGCGAGCACGCGCTCCAAAGCCGCCCCGCGCTCGAAGAAGGCGTGTTCGAGATCCTCGAGGCCGAGTTCGCGCCGGCCGCCGAGCGCGCCGAGCCGAAAACTTAAGCCATCGATTTCCCGACGTTTTTCGAGAATCTCGCGCAGCGCGAAAAAAGCTCGGAACCGCCCGGCGCGCGCGGGCGTCTGAGTCCCCGATGCACTGTGACTCTCTCTCCTTGTGATACTCCGAATGGTCCGTGTAGTTCGTGGTACTGGCCAACGGGGGGTCGGCGCTCGCAGCGGAAATCGGTCCGTGCGAGCGCCGGCTCCCGCTCCACGCCCGCGCAGCTCCGCATTCGATTGAGAGGTCCGCCGCTGGCGGGGGCCCAGTTCAGCGGGTCCATCACGAGAGCGCGCGGCTCCGCGTCCGATTGAGACGTCCGCTTCTGGCTGGGGCCCCGTTCGCCGGGGCCATCGCACGTCGATTCTCTCAGGGCTTGCGGCCGCGCACGTAGGCCTGCCGCAGCTCGCGCTTGTCGCAGACGATCGTCATCGCGCGCCAGTTCTCGACGAAGTGGTCGGCCTGCTCGCGGCCGATCAGCTCGAGCATGCGCGGATAGAGCTCGCCGCGGATCTTCTCGTACTCGACGCGAACGTGGCTGCGGTACCAGTCCGTCACCTCGCGCAGCGACACGTCGACGAAGCCCGCCTGCTCGAGAATCTTCACGTAGCGCTCGGGCGTCTCCATCGCGTACGTCAAGCCCTCGACCTCGAAGAAGTAGAGCATGTCGTCGCTGTAGTCGCCCTCCGCCTTCATCCAGTCGTAACACGAGAACACGCCGCCCGGCTCGAGCACGCGCAGCACTTCCTTGAACATCGCGAGCTTCTCGGCGATCTGTGTGAAGGCGCCGGAGCTCACCACGAAGTCGAACGATGCCTCGGGAAACGCGAGCGGGCCGGCCTCGACCACGCGGAAGTCGGTCTTCGCTTCGAGTCCGAGCCGGCGCGCGCTCTCTCTCGCGCGTGCGATCAGCTTCGGATCGAGATCGGTCCCGACCACGTTCGCACCGTAGGTGCGCGCGAGCTCGAGCGCGGGCCCGCCGATCCCGCAGCCGATGTCGAGCACGCGCTTGTCGCGCAGCTCGAGCCCCTTCGCGATGTTCGCGACGTTGCCCGCACCGCCGGGCGCCATGTAGCCCTCGCCCCAGATCAGCTGCAGCAGCGTCACCATCGCGTCGTGGTATTCGCTCTCGTGCTCCATGCACCCAGCTCCTCGTTGCCTCGCTGCCTCGTCGCCGCGTTGCCGCGTCGGGCCGCGCTCCGATCCGACGCGTCGGAGCCGATGGCGCGCTCAGAGACCCGAAGGCATGCCGGTCGCGATTCGCGTCTGGCGGGTGAGCCTAACACGAATCGCGCGCGGCTTGCGCGAGCTGCGGCGCGTGCCAGCGCCGTTTCCGCCGCGAGGAGCCGGCCGGCTATGGTATGTGTCGACGGACGGGGCTCGAGTCATGGCGATCTATCGCGGCAGCTGCCACTGCGGAGCGATCCGCTTCGAGGTCGAGGGTGAGATCGACGACGTCTCGGTCTGCAACTGCTCGATCTGCACGAGGACCGCCTATCTGCACTGGGAGGTCGAGCCGGCGCAGTTCAGGCTGCTCACCGGCGAGGAAGCGATTCGGAACTACCAGTTCGGGACGATGACGTCGAAGAACTACTTCTGCGGTCACTGCGGCATCTCCGCGTTTCGCCGCTCCCGCAGCGATCCCGACAAGGTGGACGTCAATCTGCGCTGTGTCGAAGGCATCGATGTCGAATCGATTCGCGTGCAGAAGTTCGACGGCCGCAACTGGGAATCCACGATGGATCGACGAGGCGACTCATCCGCGCTGGAGCGCTGAGCGCTCAGGCGCTGCCCGGGCGTAGCGCCGCGCGTCCGCGATCGAGCGCTCAGGGCTTCAGGCGCTCGCCGAATGCAGCGCTGCGATTCCGCCGGTCTTGAGGTAGAGCGTGCAGCCCTCGCGCGTCGCGAGCTCGAGCGCGTCGCCGACGGGCACGCGCAGCCACGCGCGCGCATCCAAGCTTCCCGCCTCGCCTTCGAGCGCGCCGTCGAGCACGAAGATCTCGGCGCCCTGTGCGCGATCGGGAACGCTCCGCGTCGTGTGCGGCGCCCAGTGTTCGAGCCGCATCGCGTCGGGGAATCGCGGGCTCTCGTAGAGGATCTTGTGCTCGACGCCCGCGCCGCCGCTCGGCGCCCACGCGAGCTCGTGCGTGCGGAGCGCGACGTGTTGGCGGCCGGCGCCCGCGTACTGGCGCAGCTTCACGAACAGCACGCAGCCCGGCTCGGAGTACGGCGCGTGGCGAAAGCCTTGCGGGTTGAGCAGGTAGGTGCCCGCGGGCCAGCTGCCATGGTCGTCGCAGAGCACGCCTTCGAGCACGAGAATCTCTTCGCCGTCGGGGTGATCGTGCGCGGGGAATCGCGCGCCCGGCTCGTAGCGCACGATCGAGGTCACCTGGCCCGACTCGGGCTCGCCGACGAGGTGCAGGCGCTTGCGCCACACCGTCGGGCTCGGGCTCGGCTGCCACGCGAGTGCGCTCGTGCGCAGCGCGACGCGACGCCGCATGTCGCCGTTGAGTGCGGTTTCGCGCTGCCGATCGGCGATCACTTTCCGGCGGTGTCGCGCTGTCGCTCGAGGCAGCGCTGACAGATGCACGCGCGCGCAATCGCGGGCTCGGGAACGCGCGCGAGCAGCTCGCGTGGAAACTCCTCGGTCGCGCACCAGCACGCGCTCGCGTTCGGGTCCGCGGCGCGCGCGCAGAGGTTGGATTCGCCGCACAGCGGACACCGCGCGGGGTCGCATTCGATCGCAAGGCCCAGCGTCATGTGTGCTCTCCGCAATCAGCCATCGAATTCCGTCGATCGCCTTCGCTCGCCGGCGAGCCGCGCCGGACGCCGTTCGGCGATCGGTGAGTTGTAGCGCCGGCCGCGCGCCGTCGCACGCGCGGTTGCGCGCAGCGCGCGATGCCAGGCGTCGAGCTTCTCCGCGTAGCCAATCGACGCGTTCGCGGGGCTCGTCGACGGCAGCCGCCAGCAGCGCAGCGCACCGGCTTGCTCCACGCGTGGCAGCACGTGCCGGCGCCACGCGGCTTCGGCCTTGGCGCCGTTGAAGCAGACCGCGCCGATCTGCGGGTGGCGCGCAAAGAAATCCGCGAACGGATTCACGACGATCGAGCCCTCGTCGATGTCTGAATCGAGGCTCGATTCGCGCACGCAGGAGCGCAACACGTCCCAGAGCGCGATTCCGTGTGCGCGCAGGCGCGAGAGCCGCGCCTCGTACGCGGCGCTCGGCTCGAAGCCCAGCACGCTCCCGAGGATCTTCCAGAACGCGTTCTGCGGGTGCGCGTAGTATTCCCGCGCGCGCAGCGACGCTCGGCCGGGCATCGAGCCGAGGATCAGCACGCGGCTTGCCGGGTCGGCGACCGGCTCGAAGCTGTAGATGCGCGTGCGCATGCAGGCGTGCTCGCGAGAACGCGCGGAGCATATCACGGCCTGGGTGCGCGCGGCTGTGGCGCTGAGCGGCTGGCTGCCGCTGGGACCACTGCGGCGACCAGCGAGAAGTCGGCTGCTCACAGCGTGAGCTCCATCCAGTGGTCGTCCATCTCGAAGCCGCCTCCGATGTCGCTCGTGATCGAGCCCGCGATCGCGAACCCCATCCGCTCATAGGCGCAGATCGCGCTGCGATTCCGCTTGTTGACGCGCAGCACGATCCGCGCGCAGCCGAGCGCCTTCGCGCGCGCCGCCGCGGATGCGACGAGCCTGCGCGCGCAGCCGCGGCCGCGATGCGCGGCGGCGACGTAGAGCTTGTGGAGCATCAGCGCGCCGGGCTCGCTGTGGCGTGCGTGCGCCGCAAAGCCGATCATTGCGGCACCCAGCCGCGCGCCCTCGTATCGGATTCCGAGCGCGTCGACGTCGCGCTGCAGCGCGGCGAGGCTGTATCCCTCGCGGAGCATGTACTCGATCTGCGCGTCCGAGATGATCCCCGGATAGTGTTCGCGCCAGATCGCGTGCGCGAGCGCCTGGATCTCCGCGAGCTGCTTCGCTCCGACCGCTCGCTCGATCTCGATTTCGCATTCCACGGCCTGGTGCTCGCTCGGCGCTGCTGGAAGCGGTGCGCCGCGCACCGCGCAGCCGAGAGAATACGCCAGGGCCCGGCCCGCCCGAGCGCGCGCTGCGGCGCGCCGCTGCGGATGCGCGGCCTGCCGTGTTCGGCGATTGATCTGCGCGAGCCGCTAGGCCACCATGGGAGCAGCCCGTGAGCATCCGGCGCGCCGGATTGGCGGAGTGGCTGATTGGCTCATTGGCAGAGTGGCTGATTGGCGGGATGGCTGATTGGCGGGTTGGCGAACTGGCGGAAGGGAGGGTGCGGATGGACCTCGAGCAGGTGAAGCGATCGCTGGAGGCTCGGCTCGCCGTACTCGACACACGCGTCTCGAAGATCGAGGCGGATCTGCGCAAGCCCGGCTCCCGCGACTGGGAAGACCGCGCCACCGAGAACGAGAACGAGGAGGTGCTCGTCCAGCTCAGCGCGACCGAGCGCGCGGAGATCGAAGACATTCGAGCAGCGCTGCGGCGCATTCGCGAGGGAACCTACGCGGTCTGCTCGAAGTGCAGCGGTCCGATTGCCCTCAAGCGGCTCGAGGCGCTTCCCTACACGAATCACTGCGTTTCCTGCGCGCGCTGACGCCGCGCGCCGGTCGGGAACCTCGGAAATCGTCGCGCGCGTTGACGTCGAGCGTCGATCAGAACCACTCGAAGCGCCAAGCGGCGCCCACCGAGACGAAGTAGTCGGGCGCGGCATCGCTGAGGCCAGCGCCCGCGGACACGTCGAGCTGCAGATTGCGAGCGGCGAGCCACGCGAAGCCCGCGTCGACTCCGTGGTCATCATCGAGCGAGCGATCGCTCAGCGTCGCGAAGTACTCGACGAAGGCGCTCGCGCGCTCGCCGATCGCCACACCCAGCGAGGCCGAGGGAGCGACCTGGAACGCGCGCCGCGAGCTGCCGGCGCCGAGGCTCAGCGAGCCGAGTCCGAGGTTGACATCGAGCGTGCAGCGCCCGGGCAGCGCCCACTCGAACAGGAAGGCGCCGCTCGGGTCGACGCCGTCGCTCGACACGGCGCGGCTGCCCGTCGGAAGGCTCAGATTGAAATCGAGCGCGGTCGCGGGCCGCACCCCGCTCTGATCGAGCAGTCGCGCGCGGGCCCCGAGCGCGAAGTCGCTCGCGCTCGTTCGGTCGGGGCTGCCGTCTCGCATCTCGACGATCAGCCCATCGACGAGCGCGCGCGCCTCGAGGAAGGGCAGCACCCCGACGCGCAGCGTGGCCCCGGGAGCCGTCAGCGTGCGGGTGTTCGGCGCATCGCCATCCGTCTCCCGCGCGAGCTCCAGGCCGCCTTCGAGCTGAGCCTCGCCCGGCTTCAACACGTGCGGCGGGTTCGAAATGCCGGGCCGATCCGCCGAGAACGACTGGGCGGCGGCATCGGCGGCGAGCAGCGCGCACGCGAGCGCGAGGCCCAGGAAACCCGCGTCGTGCGAATCGGGATCGCCGCGATCCGGTCTCATCGCGTCATCCGCGCCCGCTCGGAAGCTCGAGAATCGAAAGGAAAGAAACGTCGGGCGGCGATGGCAAGCTATTCCGCCGTGGTGGGATCGATGACCGACGAGATGCGCGAGATGCGGTTCGCGGGAAAGCCGCCGCGCGTCGCATGCTCGCGCACCGCGTCTTCGCTCGGCGCGATGTAGACGCAGTAGACCTTGTCGTCCGTGACGTAGCTGTGCAGCCACTGCACCGACCCGCCCATCTCGCGCAGCACGCCGCACGACTTGCGCGAGATCCCCTCGAGCTCGCGCGCGCCGAGCTTGCCCGCGCCGGGGATCTCTCTCTCGATCAGATATTTGGGCATCGCCTGGCTCCTCATGTTCGCGCGCATGCGCGCTCCGACGCGCCTCCGCGCGCGTGGTCCCGGCTTTCCGAGCGCGGGAGTGGGGCATAACTCCCCGCCCGAGCGCGCCGCGCCACGATAGCACGAATGGAGTGCGCGCAGCTGCTAAGCGGGTGGCGAGTCGCCGCAATGTTAGTCCGCGCCCACTCTTCGTCTGCGCTAGCGTGTCGGCGTTCCGCGCGGCGGCCTGCGGTCACCGATCCGGGTGATGTGATTCACGCAGCGGATCCAGCGGATGAGGTGGAGTGGTCGATGGGTCGGCTGGGTTGGAAGAGCTGGAACAAACGCAAGATCGCGCTCGCGGCACTGCTCGCGCTGGGGCTCGCGCAGCTCATCCCCGTCGAGCGCACCAACCCCGCGGTCGAGAGCGAGGTGCCCGCGCCGCCCGAGGTGCGCGAGATCCTGCGCCGGTCGTGCTACGACTGCCACTCGAACGAGAGCCGCTGGCCGTGGTACGCGCACGTCGCGCCGATCTCGTGGCTGGTGGTGTACGACGTGAACCACGCGCGCGAGCACCTCAACTTCTCGACGTGGAACGCCTACGGCAGGAAGGAGCGCGCCGAGAATCTCGAGGAGGCCTGGGAGGAGGTCGAGGAGGGAGAGATGCCGCTGTGGATCTATCGACCGCTCCACCCCGAGGCGCGGCTCAGCGACGCCGACAAGCGCGCGTTGCGCGACTGGGCACTCAGCGCGAGTCAAGCCCGGTAGAGCGCGATCCCCGCGAGCCCGGCCGCGATCACGACCGCGGGCACGCTCCACCTCGCGCTCCAGCGCGAGAGCGCGAGCAGCGCTGCCGCGAAGATCGCGAGCGATGCTGCATCGGTCAGCGCAGCGCGCGCGAGCTCGCCCGACGTGACGGCCATCAGGCCGATCACTCCCGCCGTGACACCGTCGAGGAACGCGTGGGTGGCGCGGTTGGCGACGAGCTGCTCGACGTAGCGGTAGCCGGCGATCGTGAATGCAAAGGCCGGCAGGAAGATGCCCGCGGTGAGCGCGAGGCTGCCGAGCGGCCCGCCTCCCACGTAGCCGACGAACGTCGCGAAGATCACCATCGGCGCGGGGAGCATGCTCGACAGCGCGATGCCGTCGAGGAACTGCTGATTCGTCATCCACGCGCCGCGCAGCACGGCGTCGTGCTGCAGGAATGGGATCACCGTGTAGGCGCCGCCGAACGTGAGCAGGCCGCTGCGCAGGCCCGACAGGAACAGCGTGGCGAGCGGAGGCACGGACGGCACGGCAGCTGCGAGCAGCAGCGCGGGCACGCAGCAGCGAAGTG
>DASPGF010000307.1:0-10960 GCA_035620755.1 Myxococcota bacterium | reverse complement strand
AATCTCGAGCGGATCGGCTTCGGCGAGCAACAGCTCGCGGCGATCAAGAAGCTGATCTCTCGCCCCAACGGCATCATCCTGGTGACGGGACCCACGGGCAGCGGCAAGACGACCACGCTCTATGCGGCGCTCGCCTCGATCAACTCGACCGACAAGAACATCGTCACGCTCGATGACCCGGTCGAAATCCAGCTAAAGGGAGTCGGTCAGATCGAGGTGAATCCGAAGATCGGCCTCACCTTCGCGAGCGGGCTGCGCTCGATCCTGCGCCAGGATCCGAACGTGATCCTGATCGGCGAGATTCGCGACCTCGAGACCGCGGAGATCGCGATCCAGGCCTCGCTCACGGGCCACCTCGTGTTCTCGACGCTGCACACCAACGACGCGCCGAGCGCGATCACGCGCCTCGTCGACATGGGCGTGGAGCCGTTCCTCGTCGGCTCGTCGCTGGTCGCGGTGCTCGCGCAGCGGCTCGTGCGCGTGCTCTGCAAGCACTGCCGCGAAGCCTACGCGGCCACGCCCGAGGAGCTCAAGGAGATCGGCGTGCGACCGCCCGAGCGGGCCGTCAAGGTCTACCGCGCGAAGGGCTGCGCGGAGTGCAACTTCACCGGCTATCGCGGGCGCGTCGGCATCTTCGAGCTGATGCTGATCGACGACGACCTGCGCAGCCTGGTCTCCCAGAACATCGACTCCAAGACCATCAAGCAGGCCGCCATCCGCAAGGGCATGCGCACGCTGCGCGGCGATGGCGCGCTCAAGGTCTTGCAGGGGATCACCTCGAGCGCCGAAGTCCTGCGGGCAACCGAGGAAGAAGGCAACGTCAGCCAGATCTGAGGTCTCGGTGCCGGTCTATGCATTCAAGGGCGTCAACGCAGCGGGCAAGTCCATCCACGGATTGCTCGACGCCGAGACCTCGCGCACCGCGCGCAGCAAGCTGCGCAAGGACGGCGTGTTCCTCACCGAGCTCGTCGAGCACCGCGGCGTGTCGCGCGTCAAGGCCGCCGCGGGCCGCAGCATCCAGCTGCCGAGCTTCTCGCGGATCTCCGCGCTCGATCTCGCGCTCGTCACGCGGCAGGCCGCCACGCTGCTGAGCTCGGGCATCCCGCTCGTCGAAGGCTTGTCCGCGCTGACCGAGCAGACCGAGAACATGCGGCTGCGCGCCGCGCTCGGAAAGACACGCGATCGCGTCAACGAGGGCGCGCACTTCGCGGACGCGCTCGCGTCGACGGGCGCGTTCCCGGATCTCTACGTGAGCATGGTCCGCGCGGGCGAGGCCGGCGGCGCGCTCGACACCGTGCTCGAGCGGCTCGCCGACTACCTCGAGAGCCAGGTCCGGCTGCGCAACAAGGTGAGCTCGATCGTGATCTACCCGTGCGTGATGTTCGTGTTCGCGATGCTGGTGGTGGCGGTGCTCGTGACCGTCGTGCTGCCGCAGATCACCGAGCTGCTGCTCAGCCTCAACCAGGAGCTGCCGTGGTACACGAGCTTGATCATCGGGCTGTCGAGCTTCGCGCGAAGCTGGTGGTGGGCGATCGGCCTGTGCCTGCTGCTCGGCGCCCTGGCAGTCCGCGCCGCGATTGCCACCGCGCGCGGCCGCGAGGTCTTCGACGCCCTGAAGCTGCGCTTGCCCGTAATCGGGCGAACCGTGCGGATCATCTCGATCGCGCGTTTTGCGCGCACGCTCGCCACGCTGCTCGCGGGCGGCCTGCCGATCGTCCGCGCGCTCGACACCGCGCGCGATGTCGCGAACAACACGGTGCTGGGTCGCGCGATCGACGCCGCGCGAGAGAGCATCACGGAGGGCGCGAGCGTGGCCGCGCCGCTGCGGAGCAGCGGCGAGTTTCCGCCGATGGTCACCCACATGATCGGCGTCGGAGAGCGCAGCGGTCAGCTCGAGTCGATGCTCGCGAAGATCGCCGACACCTACGAGGAGCAGGTCGAGACCACGGTGGCGCGCCTGACCGCGCTGCTCGAGCCGATGCTGATCCTGCTGATGGTCGGAATCGTGGTCGTTATCATCCTCGCAACGCTCGTACCGCTGCTGAAGGTCACGAGCTCGATCGCCTGAACCGGAGGAGCGCAGATGTCCGAACCTTCAGACCGAAACCGCATCGCACGCAGCGCGGCGAGCGCGGGCTTCACGCTGATCGAAATCATGGCCGTGGTCCTGATCATCGGTCTGCTCAGCACGATCGTCGGCGTTTCGATCTTCGCCCAGGTCGACAAGGGCCGCGTGACGGCGGCGAAGGCCCAGATCTCGAACCTCGAGGCGGTGCTCGAGCTCTACCGCATGGACAACGCCAACTATCCGACCACCGAGCAGGGGCTCGACGCGCTCGTCAACGAGCCCGATGGCGCGCGAAACTTCCCCCCCGGCGGCTACCTGCAGAAGGGTCAGGTTCCCGTCGATCCCTGGGGCAACGCCTACGAGTACGAGCAGCCCGGCCAGAACAATGCCCATTCCTTCGATCTCTGGTCGTTCGGATCGGACGGGCAACCCGGCGGCGACGGCGTCGCGGCCGACATCGGGAACTGGGGCGGTGAGGGCGAGAGCAGCTGAGCGCGCGCAGCACGCGCGGCATCGATCCGGGCTCACGCTGCTCGAGATCCTCGCCGTGCTGCTGATCGCGGGGCTGCTGATGAGCGTGATGATCCCGAACCTGTCGGCGCTGCAGTCGCACACGCTCCACGACGCCGCCGCGCAGATCGTCGAGCGCATCGATTTCGGAAGGCAGCGCGCGGTGATGACGGGCGTCGCGCACCGGCTCGCGTTGAATCTCGACGAGGGCACCTACCAGCTCGAGTGGAGCGGCGCGCGGCCGGCCGAGCCGGCGCCGGCGGCGCCGCCTCCGCTGGATCCCGACGCGGAGCCGGTCGTCGTCGAGGAGCCGCCGCTCTCGCTCGCGCCGCCGCCGGTCGCCGAGCGCAGCTTCCAGCAGCTGCCCGGCCCGCTCGGCGAGATCGAATCGCTCGAGCACGGCGTCGAGTTTGCGTGGATCGAGACGCCCGGCAGCGAGGTCGACACCGGCGAGGCGTCGATCGTCTTCGAGAGCGACGGCACTTCGACGTACACGCTGCTCGTGCTCGACGAGCCCGGCGGTCGCCAGCTCGCGCTGGAGATCCTGCCTCTCGCCGAAGCGGTGCGGGTCCTCGATGAGGGCTTCTGATCGCGGCTTCACGCTGCTCGAGGTGCTCGCGGCGGTCTCGATTCTCGCGATCCTGTATACGACTCTCTCGACCGTTGCGATGCGCGGCCTGCGCTCGGAAGGCGAGAGCCAGCGCATGCTCGAGGCGTCGCTGATCGCGGATTGGCAGCTCAGCGAGTTCGAGGCCGACCTCGAGGCCGGTCTGATTCCCGAGATCGGCGTCACGCAGAACGACGACGAAGAAGGCTTCACCGTGGTCTGGGACGTCTCCGCCTACCAGCCCGCGGCGCCTCCCGCGTCGGCAGCGGGCGGCCTGCCGGCCCCGAACGCACAGGATCCCGCGCGGCTCGGCCAACCCGCTGCGCCATTCCCGTTCTCGCCGATCGCACCCGCGGTGCCCGGCGCGGACGACGAGTCGAACGCGCGGTCCGCTGCAGACGACGAGCCGAGCGAACAGCCCGCTTCGGGCGACGAGGCGCCCGCCCCGTTCTACCAGATCGTGCTGCGCGTGTCGTGGCTCGAGGGCGCGGCCGAGCGCGCCGTGACGCGCACCACCTTTGCGGTCGACCCGGATGCCGCCGCGAAGCTCGCGGTGCAGCGCGCGTTGGCCAAGGCCGCGGAGGCGGCCGAAGAGTCGTGACACACCGATTGCGCCGCGCGGGATTCACGCTGCTCGAGCTGATGGGAGTCGTCGCGCTCATCAGCGTGGTGTTCTTCGTCGCGCTCAATTTCTACGTGGACCTCTCGCGCGCGAGCACGCGCGCTTCGAATCACGCGCGCGACATCCGGCGCGCGACCGCGATCCTCGACCGCGTCGCGCGCGACATCGAGGGCGCGTTCCTGATCGAGAAGCCGCCCGAGGTGGACCCTGTCGCGTTTCCGTGGCTGTTCTACGCCGAGACCCGCCTCGGCGGCGATGCGTCGGATCGGCTCAAGTTCATCAGCCGGAACCACGACCCGACGCGAACCGACTCCGCGGAGACGAACCTCGCGGTCGTCGCGCTGCTCGCAGAGTCCGCGCCCGACGATTCGATCTCGCTGTATCGCTGGAGCTCGCCCCGCTTGCCCGAGCGCCTCGACAAGAGCTTCCCGAGGGAGGATGACGAGGGCTCGCATCTGCTCGCCGAAGGCCTCTACTCGTTCGGAATGACGTTCTTCGGCGAGGATCGCGAGCCCCTGCGCGACTGGGACTCGTCGACCCTGCTCGAATCCAGCGCGCTTCCGGTCGCGGTGGAGATCGCGCTCTCGATGATGCCGCCTCGCGGCGAAGAGGAGCGCCAGCCGACCGTCTACCGCCGCAAGGTCCTGATCCCGGTGCGGCCGCTCGATCTCGTCGCGCTCGCGGATCCGAACAATCCGCTTTCGGGGGGCGAGGAGGACGAAGCCGAGGAAGAAGAGGACGGCGAGGACGACGGCGAAGACGAAGCCGAATCGGGAAGCGGTGGCCGGGAGGATGACGACCGCGAGACGGCGATGACGAATAGAATGTGCTTCCCGACGAGCATTCCCGATTCCGCTCCGATGTTCGCGAAGATGTGCGTCGGGCTCGCGAACTCCGCGCCGGACATGCCGTTCACGCCACAGGACTACGCGGCGCTGCCTGCGGACTGCCAGGCGATCGTGAACCCGCAATGCCGCTGAACGGCTCGCCGCATCAACGAGGTGTCGTGCTGCTCGTCGTGCTGTTCTTCGCGCTGCTGCTCACGAGCTCGATCGCCACCTTCACGCGGCGCGCGCTGATCGACGCGAGCGTCGCGCGCAATCGCGACGCTGCGGCGAGCGCGGAGGCGCTCGCGCGCGGTGGAATCCGCCTCGCCAAGGCGCTGCTGGTGATGGATCGCGTGCAGGAGGAGGCCACCCAGCAGTCGATCGACAGCCAACAGGACGACTGGTCGCAGATTGCCGGCACCGACATTCCCTCGGGCGAAGGCACGACGCTGCAGCTGCGGATCGAGGATTCGGGGATGCTGTTCAACCTCAATTCGATCTTCAACTACGCGGAGGGCGGCGCGCCGTACGCGGAGACCGAGCCCTTCCTGTTCGCATTCCTCGAGAAGGTGATCGATGAGATGGCGCTGCCGCCGGGCGAGAAGTACTACGACGTCTCCGAGCTCGCCGGAGCGCTGATGGACTGGGTGGACGCCGATGGCGTGCGTATCGCGGGCGGCTTCGAGGACGCCTACTACCAGATCCGCGAGCCGCCCTACCGAGCCGCGAACGGGCCGCTGATGAGCGTCGACGATCTGTTCCTGATCGAGGGCTTCGACCACAAGCTCGTCGAGGCGCTGCGGCCCTACGTGACCGTCGACCCCTTCGCGGGCGGCGGCGGCATCAACGTCAACACCGCTCCGCCTCACGTGCTCGCGCTGCTCTTCTCGAACGACGGAGTCGACGACCGGCTCGCGAGCCGCGATCAGGTCAAGCAGATCGTCGAGTCGCGCCAGGAGGGCGGCGTCTTCTGCGGAGAAGAGCGCACGCTGCCGGACTGCCTGCCGATCCAGGGAGTCTTTCCGAATCCGATCTTTCCCCCGCCGACCTACACGGCGAGCGTCTTCAAGATCGTGGCGACCGCGCGCGTGGGCGAGATCGAGCGGAGCGTCGAGGCCGTCGTCAATCGCAATGCCGATCCTCCGCTGGTGCTATCGTGGCGCATCCGGTGATCGGGGGACACCGTTGGCGCTCCTGAGCAACATTCTCGGGCTCGATCTCGGCAGCCACAGCCTCAAGGCCGTGGAGCTGCGCCAGACGCTGCGCGGCTTCGAGCCGGCCTCGATGCACATCCTCGCGCGCGAGGGCGATGCGATCCCGCTCGCGGAATCGATCTCGCAGCTGGTTCGCTCGCATCGCCTCGCCACCCAACACGTCGTTTGCGCGATCCCCGGCGATCGCTTGTCGACGCGCCGCTTGAGCTTCCCGTTTCGCGACCGCAAGAAGCTCAGCCAGGCGGTTCCCTACGAGGTGGAAGCCAGCTCGCTGTTCGACCTCGACGACGTCATCATCGATTGGGAGCTCGTCGGCGGTGACCGGGACCGCGCCGAGGTCGTCGCGACGATCGCGGCGCGCACCGAGGTGTCGACGCTGCTCGAAACGCTCCGCGAAGCCCACGCCGAGGCGCGTACCATCGAGGCCGAAGGCCTCGTCCTCGCCAATCTGAGCTCCGTCTTCGAGCTCGGCGGCACGCGCATGCTCATCGATTTCGGGCACCGCAAGACCACCTGCTGCCTGATCGCGGACGGCCAGCCGGTCGCAGCGCGCACCTTTCCGATCGCGGGTGCGGCGATCACCGAAGCGCTCGCGCACGATCGCGGCCTGAGCACCGCCGACGCCGAGCGCGCAAAATGTCTCGAGGGCGCAACCGGTGCGGGAGGCGGCGCGACGCCGGCCACGCGCGCGGTGCTCGATCGGATCGTCCGAGAGATCGTGCGGACCCTCGGCGCGCTCGAGCCCCAGATCGCCGCGCTCGCGACCGGCCCGCTCGCCGAGCTCACGCTGCTCGGCGGCAGCGCGCAGCTGCGCGGATTCGACGAGCTGCTGCGCAGCCAGACGGGCTACCGCGTGAGTCGACTCGGTCCGCCGCTCGACGACGTCGGCCGCTCGCTCACCGCGAACACCGACCCGACCGTGTTCGCACCCGCGATCGCGCTCGCGCTGCGCGGAACCGCGCAAGCGCGCACGCGGATGGATTTTCGACAGCAGGAGTTCGCGGTGCGGATCGACCTCGGCCGCTACCGACGCGAGCTCACGTGGCCGCTCCGGCTCGCGGCGGCCACCGTGATCCTGGGCCTCGTGAGCATCGGAACCGCGACGGCGCTCGAGCGCCACCGCGCCGGCGCACTCGAGCAGCGGATCGAGCAGCTCTTCGCGGAGGCGTTCCCGGGACGGGCGCTGCCGGACAATCCGATCTCGGCGCTGCGCGAGGAGATCGCGACCGCATCCGCGCGCGCCGAGTTCCTCGGCGTGTATCGCGGCAATCTCTCGGCGCTCGACCTGCTCACGGAGATCTCGAGATTCGTCCCCAAATCGCTCGACGTCGTGTTCGACGAGCTCAGCATCGACCGTCAGATCATCCGCATGCGCGTTCGCGCCAAGAGCTTCGAGGCGGCCGATCGCCTCGGCGCGGAGCTCGCGAAGTTCCCGCCGTTCGCCCAGGCGCGCATCGGCTCGATCGACTCGGACCCGAGCAGCGGCGACAAGCGCTTCGACGTCACGATCAGCCTCGCGCCGGCCGAGGCCGCGCCGTGAAGAGCCTCTGGGATCGACTGCGCGCCGCGTTCGACGACCGGAGCCAGCGCGAGCGCATCCTGGTCTCGATCGTCGGCGCGCTGCTCGTCGTGATCGCGATCTATTTCGGCGTGATCCAGACCGCGATCGGAATGCGCAGCCGCGCCGAGGCGCGACTCGCCCAGGCCGAGCAGCAGATCGCGGCGATGGCACGTCTGCGGCAGGAGTACGACGACATCAACACGCGCCTCACGGCCGTCGAGCAGCGCATCCAGAGCGGCGCACGCGGCAACCTGCGCACGACCCTGGAATCGCTCGCGCAGGCGTCGAAGGTCAAGGTCGAATCGATGGAGCCGCAGGCGACGCCCTCGAACGATCGCTACCGCGAGACCAAGGTCGAAGTGCAGCTCAAGGAGGTCACGCTGGAGCAGACCGTGAGCTACCTGCACCAGATCGAGTCTTCCGAGCAGGTGCTCTCCGTGAAGACCCTGCGCATGCGCGCGCGCAACGACCGACCCGGATTGCTCGACGTGACCTTCACCGTCTCGAGCTTCGAGCCGATCTAGTGCCCCGCCCGAGCCCGCACTCGACCGGCGAATCCCTGCCGCGCCCGCTGCTCGCGGTCGGCGTGCCGTGCGCGGGCGTGCTGCTCGTCGCATTCTTCCTGATCCGCGGCTTCCCCTACGACGACCTCGCCGCGCGTATCGCGAGCGCCCTCGAGCGCCGCCACGGCATCCAGCTGCTGTTCGGCGAGATCGGGCCCGCGCTTCAGCTCGCGGGCCCGGCCGCACAAGCGAAGCCGCTCACCGCGCGCATGCCCGACGGCTCGGCGCTCGCGTTCGACCGCGCACTCGTGCGGCTCGCGTGGTCGCTGTCGTGGCTCGTGGGCGAGCCGGCGCTCCACGTGGAGGTCGACGGCGCCGCGGGCAGCGCGAGCGGAACGTTGAGCTGGAACGGCACCACGTCGTGGCGGGGCGTGATTCGCAACGCGCGCGCCGACGAAGGCCCGATCGCCGACTGGATTCCGACGGGGCGCCTCGTTGGGGCGCTCGACGCGAAGCTCGAGCTCGAGACGGGTGAGAGCGGGCTCGAGGGATTCGCCGAGTTCACGGTTCGCAGCGGCACCCTCGCTCTGCCCGATCTCTCGGTGCCGCTGCCGTTCGACGAGCTCACGGGCGTGGTCGACATCGGTGGAGACGCCTACGCGAGCCTCGCATCCCTGCGCTTCGCGGGGCCGGCCGCGTCGGGCTCGGGCACGGGAAAGATCGGCCGCGCGCAGCCGATCGAGCAGGCGCCGATCGGCTTCGAGTTCGATCTGCAGCTCGAGCCCGCGCTCGCGGAAGCGGTGCGGGCCGCGGGGGTGCCGGTCGATGCCCAGGGGATCGCCAAGGCGCGCATCGCGGGAACGGCCGCAGCGCCGGAAATTCGCTAGGCGCCGCGGACGAAGCTGCGAGCACGCCCGCGAGAGCTCGGGAGCGCCATGAGAGTCGAACTGCTTCAGCGCGTATTCCGGACGTTCTCGGACCCCACGCGCGTGCGCATCGTCGCGCTGCTCGAGCGCGAAGAGCTCGCGGTTCACGAGATCATGCAGGTCCTCGGCATGGCGCAGTCGCGTATCTCGCGGCATCTCGCGATCCTGCGCGAGGCGGCCCTGCTCGAGGACCGGCGCGACGGCACGTTCGCGTTCTACCGCTTCGTGCCGCCCGCCGAGGGCCCATGGCGGGATGCGTGGGCGCTGATCGCCCAAAACCTGCGCGGCGATCCGACCGCGGAGCGCGATGCGGCCGCGCTCGCGCGCGTGCTCGAATCGCGCTCGGAACGCGCGCGAAGCTTCTTCGACGCGGTCGGCCCCGAATGGGACGCGCTGCGCAAGGTGTTCAACGACGACGTGCTGCGCGCACGCGCGATCTCGCGATTGATCGACCCGAACCTCGTCGTGGCCGACATCGGCACGGGCACGGGAATCCTCGCGCTCGAGCTCGCGCGGCTCGGCGCGCGCGTGATTGCGATCGACCACTCGACGCGCATGCTCGATGCGGCGCGCGTCAAGAGCGCGGCCGAGCCCGAGCTGCGCATCGAGTTCCGACACGGCGAAGCGAGCCGCCTGCCGATCGCGGATGCGGAGGTCGATGCCGCGCTGGCCCACATGGTGCTCCACTACCTCCCCTCCCCCGCCGACGCGATCGCCGAGATGGCGCGCGTGGTCCGACCCGGCGGCAGCGTCGTCGTGGTCGACTTCACCTCCCATCAGCACGACTGGATGCGGCACGAGCTGGGCGTGGTCTGGCTCGGCTTCTCCGCTGACGAGATCGAGCACTGGTTCCGCGACGTCGGGCTCGTCTCGTTTCGCCTCGACGTCCACGCTGGCCTCGCCTCGAGCCGGGAGCTGCCCGCTGCGTTCATCGCCGCCGCGCGACGTCCGGCCTGAAGCGTGAGCCCGCGCGCCGCGGTGCTCTTCGACGCCGCCGGAACGTTGATCGAGCTGCGCGAGCCCGTCGGCAAGAGCTATGCGCGCGTCGCGCGCGCGTTCGGCGTGGCGCTGCCCGCGCAATCTCTCGACGCCGCGTTCCGCGCAGCGTTCGCGGCCGCGCCGCCGATGGTCTTCCCGGGCGCCCCGCAGGCCGTGATCCCGACGCTCGAGAAGGCGTGGTGGCGCCGCGTGGTATGGGAGACCTTCGAGCGGGCCGATCCGCGCGCGGCGTTCCGAGACTTCGACGCGTTCTTCGCGCAGCTCTTCGAGGTGATGGGACGGCCGCGCAGCTGGCGCGCGGTTCGCGGCGCGCACGCGCTGCTGCGGGATCTCCGCTCCGCCGGCTGGTCGACCGCGATCGTCTCGAACTTCGACCGCAGGCTCCCCAAGATCCTCGAGGGCCTCTCGCTCGCGCCGCTGCTCGACGCGGTGGTGCTCTGCTCGGACGTCGGCGCGGCGAAGCCCGCCGCGGCGATCTTCGCGCGCGCGCTCGAGCTGCTCGACGTGCCCGCGTCGCACGCGGTGTTCGTGGGCGACGATGCCGCAGCGGACATCGCGGGCGCGCGCGCGGCCGGCATCCGCGCGATTCCGGTCGACTCGCTTGCTACGCTCGCCGAGCTGCCGAGTCGACTGCCGAGATTCGCCGGCGCGCCTCGAGCAACGCGCGGAGGATCGCTGCTGAATGGCTAGCGGGGAGCGCAGCGCCGCGGTCTCGTTCTTTCGGGATCGCTACGGAATCGACGATCGCAGGCTCACGCGCGTGCTCGACACGGCGTTGGAGCGGAAGGTCGACTACGCCGATCTGTATTTCGAGTACACGATCCAGGATTCGGTCTCGCTCGAGGAGGGCATCGTCAAGACCGGAAGCCGTCAGCTCGAGCAGGGCGTCGGCGTGCGCGCCCAGGCCGGCGAGCGACAGGGCTATGCGCACTCCGACGAGCTCAGCGTCGAGAGCCTCGAGCTCGCAGCGAGCACCGCGCGCGCCATCTCGCAGAGCCCGGGACGCGCGGGCGCGACGGCCGTGCGCGCCCCATCCGCGCCAGCGCGCGATCTGTACCCGGTCGGACTACCGCCGACCGACGTTCCGATCGCGACCAAGGTCGACCTGCTCGCGCAGATCGAC
>DASPGF010000306.1:0-5064 GCA_035620755.1 Myxococcota bacterium | reverse complement strand
AGTTGCGCCGGTTGCCGTGGTACTTGCGGCACACGAAGCCCTCTTCGGGAGCGCAGCTGTAGAGCGAGCCCGATTTGAAGTAGAGCGCGGCGGGCTGGAGCACACCTGCCGATCCGTAGCGGATCCTGCGCTCCGTGACGTACATCAGCCGCTTGAGCTCACGGCTCGACCACGTGTCCATGAGCCGCCCCTGCTCGAGCTTGAGCGTGAACTCGACGAGCGCGCGCGGCGTTGCGTGGCTGCTCGTCCCCGGCACGAGGCTCTTACCCTGATGGGTGAAGAAGCTTCCCTGGCGCAGCTCGTCGAGGTCGAGGCCATTGCGCGTGATCGGCTCCTCGATCGCGCGGCGGAAGATGGCGCCGAGCTCCGGCTTCGGGGTCTCGTCGAAGAACCTGCGCTCCTCGTCGGGCGGAGCCGGGTAGCGACGGCCGAAGTGAGCCATCGCGATCAGGTTCTTCTGCAGCATGCCCGCCGCGGAGTTCGAGCTCGGCGACATCATCCAGTCGAGATAGGTCCACAGCGACGCGGTGTCACCCGGATGGATCGGACGCCGCGAGACGCTGCGCGTCTCGGCATCCCAGAACGGAACCGTGTGGTGATCGCTGACGCTGAAGGCGTCCGCGCGGATCATCGTCGAGCGCAGGAGGTGCTCGCGCGCGGCAATGTCGTCGGGATGGATGTCGGCGAGCGCCTGGAAGATCGCGAGCGCGACCATCAGCTTGCCGACGCTGCCCGGATTCTGGTGCTGGTGGCCGTTCCACTCCGCGTAGCGCGGATGCGCGCGGTCCGAGAGGTCGAGCAGCGCGATGCCGTAGCGATCCGCATGCGGGCCGAGCAGCCTCACGACGCGCGCGGTGAGCGTCGCATCCGCGGGCGGGATCGCGAGCTCGCGCTGATCGAGCAGCCGCGGCTCGACCATCGGCATCGGCATCAGCTCGCCCGCGGGCCGCTTCGCGCCGGGCAGCTCGCCGACCTGGATCAGCCGTTGCGCCTCGAGCCGTCCGATTCCGGTGTACGCGAAGCCGTCGAGCGGGTAGGCGCTCGCGCGCGTCGCGAGGCATGCGAGCGCGATCGCCAGGCACAGGATGGAGAGCTCGCGCGATCGCCTCATGCGCGCGTCAATCGCCGAACAGCCCCGCGAGCGCTGCGAACGGAAGGTTCGCGATGTCGAATGGCACGGTTGCGATCCACGCGGCGCCCTCGCACCAGCGCGGCATGCCCTGCTCGGAGAGCCCGCGCGTGGCGCCGAACAGAAAGTCGGTGCTGTAGCGCCAGTTGCGGCTCTCCCTCCAACGGATCAGCGCGGGATTGTGGCCGGGCTTCGGAAAATCCGTGCGCAGCGCCTCGTCGATCACCTCGGCGCGCGCGGCGGGCGCCGCGAGCGCGAGCGAAGCTGCCGTCGCCGCGAGCGCCGACGCCATCGCCAACCCGAACGCGAGTCTCGATCTCATGTTCTCCTCCCGACGCTGCGGCGCGCGAGTCGCAGGCCGCGCGACATCACGGCCCGCGCGAATCGCAGGCGGCGCTGCGCCACGGCCCGCGCGACAGTATGCCAGCTTCTGCTGCGCGGCGTATCATCGCGGCGCGCGGAGCAGACGGCGAGGGTCGCCTGCGTCGGAGGGGCAGCGCGATGGCCAAGAGCGTCGACTGGTACTACACGCGCAAGGGCTGAATGTCCTGCACGCGAGCGTCCAAGTTTCTGGACGCCAACGGGATCGAGGCCAGGGAAGTCGTGCTCGCGAGCCGCAAGCTCGGGCGCAATCACGCGGCGGAGCTCGCCGCGCAGGCGTCGGAGGTGATCGTCGCGAAGGGCACGCAGCTGCGCTCGTTCAAGCCCGCGGGCAAGCCGAGCCGCGAGCTGCTCGATGCGATGCTCGGGCCCACGGGCAACCTGCGCGCGCCCGCGATCCGCAAGGGGCGGCTCGTGCTGGTCGGGTTCAACGCGGAGCTGTTCGCCGAAAAGCTCGGCTGACGCGACGGGAGCGCGCGCCGCGCGCGCTGCATGCGCGAACGAGGCGAGCTGCGCGCGCTGCACGCGCGGCCGGCGCGCGGGTCGCGGCGGGCGCGCGCCCCGGGGCAGCGGTAGGCTCTCGCCCCATGTCCGCCCCCAACGCGAGCATTCGGCCCCCGAGCTTCTGGTTCGCGAGCCTCGGCGAGCGCGTCGAGCCGCGCGCGCCGCTCGACGGCGAGTCGCGCTTCGACGTCGCGATCGTCGGCGCCGGCTATTCGGGCCTGTGGACCGCCTACTACATCAACCAGCACGAGCCCGGCTGCCGCATCGCAATCGTCGAGGCCGAGATCGCGGGCTTCGGCGCCTCGGGACGAAACGGCGGCTGGTGCGCGTACTACTTCTCCGGCATCGAGCGCTTCCTCGCCGATCCAAAGCGGCGCGCGAGTGCGCTCGCGCTGCAGCGCGCGATGTTCGATGCGGTCGCGGAGGTCGGCTCGGCGGCCGCAGCCGCCGGCATCGACTGCGACTACGCGAAGGGCGGCCTGCTGATCGCGGGTCGCTCGCGCCCCGAGGTCGCGCGGCTGCGCAAGGGATTCGAAGAGCTGCGCGGCCTCGGCTTCGGCGATCGCGACTTCCAGTGGCTCGAGGCGGATGCGTTCGCGGCGCGCGCGCGCATCGACGGCGCGCTCGGCGGCATCCACTCGCCGCACTGCGCGGCGATCCAGCCCGCCAAGCTCGCGCGCGGCCTCGCCTCCTACCTCGAGTCGCGCGGCATCGCGATCTTCGAGCGATCGCGCGTGAACGCGATCGAGCGCGGCGCGGCTGCGACCGACCGCGGTCGGATTCGCGCCGAGCACGTGCTGCGCTGCACGGAAGGCTACACGTGCCGGCTGCGCGGCGTGCGGCGCGCGATCCTGCCGCTTCACTCGATGATGATCGCGACCGAGCCGCTGCCCGACTCCGTGTGGAAGGAGATCGGCCTCGACGGGCGACCGACCTTCGCCGACTACCGGCGCACCGTGACGTACGGCCAGCGCACCGCCGACGACCGGCTCGCGTTCGGCACGCGGGGCCTCTACTACTATGGCTCGGGAATTCGCGACTACTTCGAGCGCGACGACCCCGCGTTCGTACACACGCGCGGCGCGCTGCTCGAGCTGTTTCCGTCGCTCTCCGGTGTAGAGATCACGCACCGCTGGGGCGGAGCGCTCGGCGTCACGCGCGACTGGACGCCGTTCGTCCAGTACGACCCGGAAAGCGGTCTCGGCGCAATCGGCGGCTATGCGGGAAACGGGGTCGCGGCGACGAACCTCGCCGGCCGCACGCTCGCGGAGCTCGTGCTGCGCAAGACCAGCGAGCGAACGTCGTTCCCGTGGGTCGGCCGCGCGTCGCGCCGCTGGGAGCCCGAGCCGCTGCGCTGGCTCGGCGCGCAGGGCGTGCGCCGCATGGGCGAGCTCGCCGACGCGCGGGAGAAGCGGGGTCGCGCCGCGGGCCTGTTCGGCTCGGTGTTCGATCTGTTCGCGTCGCACTGAACGCGCCGTTCGGCGTTCGCGTGCGCGTTCGCCTCGGCCGCGCGCACGCGCTTTTCACTCAGGTCCGAGCGCGCTTGCGCCGATGCATCGCGGCGTGTTGCGACGACTCCATTTCATCGCGTTCGTCTTCGCCGCGCTCTCGCTCGCAACGCCGGGCGCCGCGCGCGCGGCGATGATTGTGGTCGCGGGCGACAATTCCAGCTGGACGGTGATCGACTACCCGATCGTGACCACGCCCGATGCTCCGAGCGACCATCAGACGGGCATCGAAGAGGGAGACATCGTCGGCAACGACACGGGCGATCCCGCGGTGCTCACGATCTTCGACGACAACGGCACGCCGGGCGACCTGACGGACGGCTACATCGGCTTCCGCGTGCGCGTCGCCGAGGAGAAGGCGCCGCCGAACTTCAGCACGTTCTTCGGCGTGGGAATGGACGCCGACCTCGACGGTGCGATCGATCTGTTCCTCGCGGTCGACAACCAGCCGAGCGGCGCGGGCAACCAGATCGGGATCTTCAGCCCGGGCACGGGCGCGAACACCTCGCCGAGCACCACGACGATCAACACCACGGCGCTCGCGAGCTACGCGCAGAACGATCCGCTCTACGACAACTACGACTGGAGCGCCGTCACGACCATCGATCCGCTCGAGACGAACACCGATCTCGACTCGGGCGGCAAGGTCGACTTCTATCTCACCTTCGTGGTTCCGTTCGACGACATCGTCGCGCAGCTCGCTGCGGTGGGAATCACCTTCGACGAGAACAGCAGCGTGCGGTACGTGTTCGGCACGTCGACGCAGGCGAACGCGCTCAACCAGGATCTCGCAGGCCCCAACGGCGGCACGAGCTCGACTCTCACCTGGGAGCAGCTCGGCGCGATCTCGCTCGAGTACACGGCGTCGGGCTCGCCGGTTCCGGAGCCCGCCACCGCTCTGCTGCTCGGCGTCGGGCTCGCCTCGCTGAGCGCACTGCGCCGCAGAGGCTGATCGCCCGGCCGCGCCGCGGCGCGCCGTGCGCAGCTCGCACGCGAAGAAAACGAAATTATATCAATACGTTATGGTCCAAGCTGCGGCTTCGCGCCGGCCCGGCGGCCGCTTCGGGCGAGCGGCGGGCGGGCGCGCCGCGCGTGCATTTCTGTTGGATCGAGCGCGAGCGCGTGCGGTGGATTCGCTAGGATCTCGCGTCGGCAGAGGTCTGCCGAAGCCGCGGGAGCGATCTCGCGGACCAACAGCACAACAAGGTCGGGAAAATACGGATGGTTCGATTCTATCGCAGCGCCGTGTTCCGACGATGTTCAGATCAGAAAGGAATACCGCATTGCGTACTCGTGGAACGGTGAAGTGGTTTAGCGACGAGAAAGGCTTTGGCTTTCTCACGCGTGACGATGGCGAGAAGGACGTGTTCTGCCATTTCAGCGCGATCCAAGGGGAAGGCTTCAAGTCCCTGACGGAGGGCCAGAAGGTCGAGTTCGACGTCGTGCAGGGCCAGAAGGGCCCGGCGGCCGAGAACGTCGTGCCGATCTAAGCGACACTCACCGCAAGCGAATCGGAAGCCCCGCGGGCGCGAGCCCGCGGGG
>DASPGF010000305.1:0-7475 GCA_035620755.1 Myxococcota bacterium | reverse complement strand
CTCTCGCGCAGCGCGGGCGCGCGCAGCGCCGCTCGCGAGCGCGGGCCCGCACGCGCGGCGGCTGCCGAGCGCGAGCCCGCGCGCGCGCTCTCGGCCGAGAGCTCGCCCGACGCCGCGCACGCGATCGAGCGAATGCGCTGGGACGGCGTGCGGCTCCCCGATGGCGCGCTGCGCGGCTGCACGGCGCTCGTGCACCTCGCAGGCGAGCCGATCTTCGGCGGCCCGCTCACGCGCGAGCGCCGGCGCCGGATCGCGAGCAGCCGCATCGATTCGACGCGCGCGATTGCCGCGGCGCTGCGCGCCGCACGCGGCGCGCGCGACGCGCGCGGCTCCCGCGGTGCGGATGCCGCGCGCGACGCGGATGCGCCCGCCGTGTTCCTCTGCGCATCCGCGGTCGGCTTCTACGGCTCGCGCGGCGACGAGCTGCTCACCGAAAGCGCGCGCGCGGGAAGCGGCTTCCTCGCCGACGTCTGCGAGCAGTGGGAGGCCGCCGCGGCGACGGCCGCCGACGCGCTGCGCGTGGTGTCGCTGCGGCTCGGGATCGTGCTGTCGCGCGCGGGCGGCGCGCTGCCGCTGCTCGCGCTGCCGTTTCGCTTCGGGCTCGGGGGGCGCTTCGGGGACGGCACGCAGTGGGTGCCGTGGATCCAGCTCGACGACGCGGTCGGCGCGCTCCGACACGCGCTGCGCGACGAGTCGCTGCGCGGCGCGGTGAACGTCGTCGCGCCGAGCCCCGTGCGAAACGCGGCTCTGAGCGACGCGATCGCGCGCGCGCTGCACCGGCCCGCATGGCTGCCCGTGCCCGCGATCGCGCTGCGCTGCGCGCTCGGCGAGCTCAGCGGCGAGCTGCTGGGCAGCCGGCGCTGCATCCCCGAGCGGCTGCTCGCGGCAGGCTTCGCGTTCGAGCATCGCGAGATCGAGAGCGCGCTCGCCGCCGAGCTCGCGGGCCGCGGCTGACCCGGGCCCCGGCCGGCGGCGGACTCCCTCGGACGAGCAATGGAGCTGCGCGGGCTAGTGGCTATTCTCCGCCGGCGCGAACAAGCTCGGCAGCACCACCTTGAGCGTGATCCCCTGCTTGCCGGGCGCGACCTCGAAGTAGGAGAGCCCGAGCGACGGATTCGCGGCGGTCGCGAAGCGCTCGTTGAAGTCGTCGACCACGCGCTCCATGATCTCTCGTGCGCGCGTCTCGTTCGCGTCGGCGAGGAACAGCACGGCGCGGTTGCGGGTCATGCGGAAGATCGCGTCGTCCACCCGCAGCGCGCTCGCCACGAAGTCGACGACTTCGGGGAAGATCAGGTCGCCATCGGGCCCCGCCATGCCCACCACCACCGACGTGAGGCGGTGATCGTCGGCGAGCATCACGACCTTGTCGAGAAGGTCGCGCAGCTTGCGCGGATCGTCGCTCGTCGCGCCGTTGAGGGGCATGCTCGCCATGATGCCGGGAATATCGACGAAACGCGATCCGACCTGAAGCGCGGGCCGGCCCCGCGCGCGTTGTTCGAGCCGGGCGCATCGCCTACGGTTGGCGCCCCGCAGCGAGAGGCCGCATGCACGCGCCGTCCGAACCCGAGGCCGACCCGGCCGCTGCCGCGCGAGCCGGCGCGCGCATCGCGCTCGGATTTCGGGTGCTCGCGGCGATCACGCTCTGCCTGATCATGCTCGGCGCGCTCGTGCGCGCGCACGACGCGGGGCTGGCCTGTCCGGACTGGCCGCTGTGCTTCGGCGAGCTCATCCCGGAGATCGATCTGCAGGTCGGCTTCGAGTGGTCCCACCGCCTGCTCGCCGGCGGCGTCGCGCTGGGATTCGCGGTGCTGGGCGCGCAGGCGTGGCGCAGCGCGCGAGCGCGCCGCGGCACCCGCACGCTGATCTCGCTCGCCGCGCTGGTGCTCGCGACCCAGATCGCGCTCGGCGCGCTCACCGTCTGGCTGCAGCTCGCGCCGTGGACGGTGGCCGCGCATCTGATCACGGGCAACGGCTTCGCGTGCGCGACGCTGCTGCTCTCGCTCGCGCTCCGGTCACGCGCGCGCGTGTCGGCGCACGCGCCGAACCCCGCGCCGGTGTCGAGCGCGAGCGGGCTGTCGATCGCCGCGGCGGCTTTGCTGCTGCTGGTGCAGCTCGGAATCGGCGGGCTCGTCTCGTCGCGCTACGCGGCCATGGCATGCCCCGAGTGGCCGACCTGCAGCGGCGGAGTCTGGTTTCCGAGCTGGAGCGGAAGCGTCGGCCTGAACGTCGTGCACCGGCTCACCGCCTACACGCTCGTCGGCTGCCTCGCGCTCGCGGCTGCTGCGAGCTGGCGCGAGCCGCGGCTGCGCGCACCCACCGCGCTCGCGTGCATGCTCGGCGTGCTGCAGCTCGGTGTCGGCATCGCGAACGTCCGGCTCGGCATTCCCGCCGCGCTGACGGCGCTGCACACCGGCGTCGCCGCGGGAATCGCGCTCGCGCTCGTCTACGCGCTGCACGCGCACATCGAGCTCCGCGCCGAGCGCCGCGCGCACGGCTTGCCCGCGATTCGAGCGCGGTGCTAAACAGCGGCGAGCCCACGGGAGTGAGCATGCGGTCCTACCAGGTGTTCGCGGCGATGACCCCCGAGCGCTCGATCGACGTGATGCGCGAGCTCTCCGAGAAGGCGCCGCAGTTCTACAAGCAGGCGCTCGTCGCAGCGAGCGCTTCGCTGAAGGCGCGCCCCGTCTACCTGCAGCGGCAGCCGTTCGACAAGCAGGCCCAGGCCGTACGGCGCGCGCTCTCGCGCGTCGCCGCGAATGCGTTCGCCGAGGAGGCGCTCGCGGTCTACTTCCTCGAGTGCCGCAAGGATCTGCTCGTGGAGTGGCTCGATGCGCTCGGAATCGAGCACGAGGATGGAATCCTCAAGCAGGATGCGCCGGCCGCGCCGAGCGCCGCGCAGCTCGAGCGCGCGCACCACGCATTCCGCGCGGCCGACGACGATCCGGATCGCCTGTTGCTGCTCGAGGCGTTCGCGGCGCAGAGCGCGATCGACTGGCCCGCGCTCGAGACGCTGATCTCCGCGTAGGCGCGCGCCCCTCCGCGCGGCGCACTGCGGCGCGCGGCAGCGAACGCGCTGCCGCAGCGAGCGGCGCGCGGCGTCGACCCCTTGGCGCTCCAACTCCCAGTGGCTAGCCTGACGGCCCGCTCTCAAGAAGCCAGCCACCACGGGAGATCGTCCAAACCATGCCCCGCCCGCAGATTCCGCTCGCCGTCCGCCGTGCCGCAACGCTCTGCCCGATCGCGCTCGCGCTCTGCCTCGGCGCAGCGCACGCGGTCGCGGAGCAGGGCGCAGACCACGCCGCAACCGCACAGCCGACGGACGCCGCGATCGCCGCGATCGACGCGTTCATCGCCGAGCAGAAGGTCGATACGACCCAGCCGGATTGGAAGAGCGAGCTCGAGCGGCCGCCGAAGGTCGGCTTCACGCCCGGCAAGACCTACTTCTGGCTGCTCGAGACGAACAAGGGGAAGATCAAGATCGCGCTGATGCCCGACGTCGCGCCGATGCACGTGTCGAGCACCATCTACCTCACCCGACTCGGCTTCTACGACGACACGATCTTCCACCGCGTGATTCCGCGCTTCATGGCCCAGGGAGGCGACCCGACCGGAACCGGGCGCGGCGGACCCGGCTACAAGTACGAGGGCGAGTTCGACGCGAGCGTGAAGCACAGCCGGCCGGGCCTGCTGAGCATGGCCAATGCGGGTCCGGACACCGACGGCAGCCAGTTCTTCATCACCTTCGTCGCGACGCCGCACCTGAACGGCAAGCACACCATCTTCGGCCGCGTCGTCGAGGGAATGGACACGGTCAAGGAGCTCGAGAAGTTCGGAAGCCGCAGCGGCAGCCCGCGCGAGGAGCTGAAGCTCGAGAAGGCGACGATCGCAGTCGAGGGCGGGCCGAGCCCGGCCGGCGGCGCGGCGAAGCCCGGCGCATCGGGCGCGTGACGGCGGACGGCGCGCTCGGCCCGGTGCGCGCCGAGGCCTCGCGCGGCGCGGGCGGCCCAGCCCCAGGCTTCGACGGCGCGCTTGCGCGTCACGGCCAGGCTCCGCTGACACGACGTCGCGTCGAGACGATCCAGATCAACGTCGGCTGGCGCTGCGATCTCGCCTGCAAGCACTGCCACGTCGAGGCGGGCCCCAACCGCAGCGAGACGATGGATCGCGCGACCGCGGATCGGATCCTCGCGCTGCTGCGCGCGAGCCCGAGCGTCGCGACCGTCGACCTCACGGGCGGCGCTCCCGAGCTCAACGCGCAGTTCCGGCGACTGGTGATCGGCGCGCGCGAGCGAGGGCTCGCGGTGATCGATCGTTGCAACCTCACGGTGCTGCTCGAGCCGGGCCAAGAGGAAACCGCTGCGTTCCTCGCCGATCACCAGGTGAAGGTGATCGCATCGCTTCCGTGTTACACCGAGCAGGCCGTCGACGCGCAGCGCGGCCGGCGCGTGTTCGAGCGCAGCATCGAGGCGCTGCGGCGTCTCGCGCGGCTCGGCTACGGTCGGCCCGACTCGCCGCTCGCACTCGACCTCGTCTACAACCCCGCCGGCGCCTCGCTGCCGCCGCCGCAGGCCGAGCTCGAGGCGAGCTACCGCCGCGAGCTGCGCGAGCGCTTCGGAATCGAGTTCAACCACCTGCTCGCGATCACCAACATGCCGATCCGCCGCTTCGCGCGCACGCTCGAGCGCGAAGGAAGCGCCGAAGCCTACAGCGCGCTGCTGATCGCGCACTTCAATCCCGAGACCGTCCCCGAGCTGATGTGCCGCAGCATGGTGTCGATCGGCTACGACGGGCGTCTCTACGACTGCGACTTCAACCAGATGCTCGAGCTGCCGCTCGGCGGCGCGGCGCGCAGCGTCTGGGACATCTCCGATTTCGCGCAGCTCGCGCGCGACGCGATCGCGACCGCCGAGCACTGCTTCGGCTGCACGGCGGGCGCGGGGTCGAGCTGCGGCGGAAGCCTCCTCTGAGCGACGCAAAGTCGCGCGCAGCGCGCGTCGGCGCGGCGCGCGCGAAGCCGGCGTTGGACGGCGCGCCTGCAGCGCGACCCGGCGCGCGGATCGCCGCGCTGCTGCTCGCGCTCGCGGCGCTGTTCGCGCTCGGGCGCTACGCGGGCGTCCACGTCGAGCGCTTCGCGAGCTGGGTCGAGGGGCTCGGCTTCTGGGGGCCGGCCGCCTTCGTGCTCGGCTACGCGGTCGCGGTGGTGGCGCTCGTTCCCGCGTCGCTGCTCACGCTCGCCGCGGGGGCGATCTTCGGCATCCCGCGCGGCGTCGCCTGCGTGCTCGCCGCCGCGACGCTCGGCGCGTGCGCCGCGTTCCTCGTGGCGCGTCACCTCGCGCGCTCCGCGGTCGAGGCGATGGTCGAGCGCCGGCCAAAGCTCGCCGCGATCGATCGCGCGGTCGAGCGCGACGGACTTCGCATCGCGTTCCTGCTGCGCCTCACGCCCGTGGTGCCGTTCAATCTGCTCAACTACGCGCTCGGCCTCACGCGGCTTTCGCTTCGCGATTACGCGATCGCGTGCTCGGGAATGCTCCCGGGAACACTTCTCTATGTCTACACGGGAAAGCTCGCGCGCGACGTCACGAGCCTCGCCTCGGACGCCGCGCTCACGCGAGGCTGGCTCTACTACGGCGTGCTGCTGCTCGGGCTCGTCGCGACGCTCGCCGTCACGCTCGTCGTGACGCGCAGCGCGCGCCGCGCGCTCGCCGAGGCGACCGACGCGCCGCGATCCGCTCCGACGCAGCCGACCGACCCAGCGAGGAAGCAGCCATGACACGCCCGATCGCCGTGCGACCCGACGACCGCAACAACCAGCGGCTGCTCGCCAACACCCGCCCCGCGGATTGGCAGAACCCCAAGCCGCGGGACCGCTACGACCTCGTCGTGATCGGCGCGGGCACGGCGGGGCTGATCAGCGCGGCGATCGCGGCCGGCCTCGGTGCGCGCGTCGCGCTCGTCGAGCGCGAGCTGCTGGGTGGAGATTGTCTGAACTACGGCTGCGTGCCCTCGAAGAGCCTGATCCGCGCCGCGCGCTGGATCGCGGAGGCGCGACGCGCTTCGGCGCTGCTTGGAACCGGGGCCGGCAAGCCCGAGGTGGATTTCGCAGCCGCGATGGAGCGCGTGCGCCGCATCCGCGCGCAGATCAGCCGCGAGGACTCCGCGCGCCGCTATCGCGACGAGCTCGGCGTCGCGGTTTTCCTCGGCAGCGCGCGCTTCGTCGCGCGGGACAGCATCGAGGTGGACGGTGCAAAGCTGCGCTTCAAGAAGGCCGTGATCGCGACCGGCGCGCGCGCGGCGATTCCCGCGCTCGAAGGCCTCGAGCGCGCCGGCTACCTCACGAACGAAACCGTCTTCGAGTTGACCGAGCCACCCGCCCGGCTCGGCGTGATCGGCGGCGGCCCGATCGGCGCCGAGCTCGCACAGGCGTTTCGTCGCCTCGGCTGCGAGGTCGCCGTGTTCGGGCGCTCTCCGCAGCTGCTGCCGCGCGAGGACGCCGACGCGTCGCGGCTGCTGCAGCAGCAGTTCGAGCGCGAGGGCATCGACCTGCGGCTCGGCTGCGCGCTGCGGCGCGTCGAGCTGCGCGAACGCGCCAAGCGCATCGAGCTCGTCGAAGCCGACGGCACGCGTGCGAGCGTCGACGTCGATGCGATCCTCGTCGCGACCGGGCGCGCGCCGAACGTCGAGGGGATGAACCTCGAGGCGGCCGGCGTCGCGTACGACGAGAGCCGGGGCGTGCACGTCGACGACACGCTGCGGACCGACAATCCGCGCATCTACGCGGCCGGCGACGTCGCGATGGCCTGGAAGTTCACGCACGCCGCGGACGCCGCCGCGAAGATCGCCGTGCGCAACGCGCTGTTCTGGCGCAACCAGAAGCTCAGCTCGCTCGTGATGCCGCGCTGCACCTACACCGACCCCGAGATCGCGCAGGTCGGGCTCGGCGCGCGCGAGGCCGCCGAGCGCGGCATCGAGCTCGCGAGCTTCGAGGTGCCGCTGAGCGACGTCAATCGCGCCGTCATCGATGGAGAGGAGCTCGGCTTCGTCAAGCTCCACCTCGCAGCGCGCAGCGATCGAATCCTCGGTGCGACGATCGTCGCGTCCCACGCGGGCGAGCTGATCAGCGAGGTCACGCTCGCGATGACCAACGGCCTCGGCCTCGGCGCGATCCAGCGCACCATCCACCCGTACCCGACCCAGGCCGAGGCCCTCAAGCGGGTCGCGGGCGCCTACACGCGCAGCCGGCTCACGCCGCGACTGCGCTGGCTGCTCGCGCGCCACTTCTCGTTGCGCGGCTGACGCGACTGCGCTGCCGCGCGGCGAGCGGGCCGCGGGCCTCGGCGCGCGCGCTCCGGCCCGGGTAGACTCCCGGCGCCCAAGGACTGCGGCGGCGGACGCTCGAAGCGAGGTGGTTGCCATGGCCGACCGGAACGTATTCGAAGACGCGGTGGCGCGCGTGGAGCGCATCGGTGCGATCGCGG
>DASPGF010000304.1:0-3034 GCA_035620755.1 Myxococcota bacterium | reverse complement strand
TCACGCTGCCCACCTGGTCGGTGGGAGCCCCGAGCAGCTGCCAGACGCGGCCGCGGTCGAGGCTCACCGGTCGCACTCGCCGCCGATCATGTTGATGAAGTCGAAGGTCGGGATCAGATCCGCGAGCAGCGCGCCGCGCAGCATCAGCGGCATGGGCTGGAGGTTCACGAAGCTCGGCGGGCGGCAGCGGACCTTGACGGGCACCGCGCTCCCGTCGGAGACGAGGTAGAAGCCGAGCTCGCCGTTGGCCGACTCGATCGCGAGGTAGCCCTCGCCCGCGGGAACCCGCGGCCCCTCGGTCACCGACTTGAAGTGCTGGATCAGCTCCTCCATGCGGTTGAAGACGCGCCCCTTGGCGGGCCAGCGCACGCGCGGGTCGAGCACGTTCACCGGCCCGGGGCCGAGCTTGTCGAGCTTCGCCAGGCACTGCTCGATGATGCGAAGGCTCTGGTGCATCTCCTCGACGCAGACGAGGTAGCGGTCGTAGTTGTCGCCGACCGTGCCGACCGGGACGTCGAAGTCGATCTGGTCGTAGGTGAGGTACGGCTCGGCCTTGCGCAGGTCGAGGCCGACGCCCGCCGAGCGCAGGATCGGACCGGTCACCGCGTAGCGGATGCAGTCCTCCTTCGAGATCACGCCGGTGCCCTGCAGGCGGTCGACGAAGATCCGGTTGCTCGTGACGACCTTGTCGAAGTCCGCGAGCAGCTTGCGGATGCGCGCGATGAAGTCCTTCGCGGTGGCCGGGAAGTCCGCGGGCATGCCGTGCTTCACGCCGCCGATGCGGATGTAGTTCGAGGTCACGCGCGCGCCGCAGAGCATCTCGAGCAGATCCCAGGTGAGCTCGCGCGCCTCGATGCCGTACAGGAACGGCGTCATCGCGGCGAGCTCGAGGCAGGCCGCACCGCAGCGCGTGAGGTGGTCGGCGACGCGCGACAGCTCGCCCGACATCGCGCGCAGCCACTGGCAGCGCTCGGGCGTCTCGATACCGAGCAGCTTCTCGACCGCCATGCAGTAGCCGATGTTCGCGAGCACGGCCGAGTTGTAGTTCAACCGATCGGTGTAGGGGATCGCCTGATACCAGGTGCCGCTCTCGCACTCCTTCTCGAAGCCGCGGTGCAGGTAGCCGACCTGGATGTCGAGGTTGACGATCGTCTCGCCGTCGAGCTCGATCAGGAACTTGACGGTGCCGTGCGTCGCGGGATGCGACGGCCCCATGTTGAGCACCTGGTGCTCGGTGTGGAGATCGCGCTCGAAGTCATCCGCGAGCGCGGCCGGTGCGTCGGGAAACCGCGGCAAGCTGCGCGGCACCGCTCAGTTCCTCGGACCGACGAGCGGCTGGCGCCGCTCCTTCGGGTAGTCCTTGCGCAGCGGATACCCCTCGAACTCGTCGTAGAGCAGGATCCGGCGCAGATCGGGATGCCCCGCGAAGCGGATGCCGTAGAGGTCGTAGACCTCGCGCTCCATCCAGTCCGCCGAGGCAAAGAGCGAAGTCGCGCTCGCGATCTCGGGCGCCTCTTCGGCGACGCGCGCCTTGATGCGCACGCGCTGGTTCGCGCGCGTCGAATACAGGTGGTAGACGACCTCGAAGCGCGGCTTCTCACCGAGGTAGTCGACCGCGGTGAGATCCGTGAGCATGTCGAAGTCGAGCTCGTCGCGCAGGAAGCACAGCACGTTCTCGACGCGCGCCGCCTCGACGAGCGCGGTCGCATCGCCGCGATACGCGTGCGTCTGCTGCACCGCGTCGCGAAGCTGCGCGATCAGCTGCTGCAGCGCAGGCGAACCGAAATCCTGCATCAGGCGCGCGGCTCCTCGCGCGCGGGCCCGCGCGCGTACTCGGCGCGCAGGAAGTCGAGGCGGCGCTTGAGCAGCGCCTCGGGCACGAGCAGCTGCTCCTTGTCGAAGATCATCGATCCGCGGTCGTAGCTCGAGATCTCGACCTCGCGGCTCATCACGATCGCCTCTTCGGGGCAGGCCTCCTCGCACAGGCCGCAGAACATGCAGCGCGACAGATCGATGTCGAACGCCTCCGGGTAGCGCTCGATGCGCGCGCCGTGGATCTCGCCGGGCACGATGCTGATGCAGTCGGTCGGGCACGCGAACTCGCACAGCCCGCACGCGACGCAGCGCGGCTGGCCGTTGTCGAGCTGCACGAGCACCGGCATGCCGCGAAACGCATCGGGATAGTCGATGCGCTCCTCGGGGTACTGGACGACGAAGTCCTCTCGATTCTTGCCCGTCACGAAGCCGCGCAGGTTGCGGAAGAAGTGGCGCGCGGTGACGGCGAGGCCGAGCGCGATCGCGGGCACGTAGAGGCGCTCGAGCAGACCGAGCTTCTCGCGGCGCTTGACTTTGATCACCTGCCCCGGCATGGGCCGCAATATAGGCGAAATGCGAGTCGGGCCCACCCGCGGCGCGCGAAGTGTCGCGCGCGCTCAGCTCCAGCGCTCTCGGCTCGCCGCGCTGACAGCCTCGCGCGCTCGCGCCGCGAGGTCGGCGGTTGCGGCGCCGCCGAGCTCGCGCGCGACCGAGGTCATCTCGACGAAGTCGAGCCCGCAGGGGATGATCGCCTCGAAGCCGCGCAGGTCGATGTCGACGTTGAGCGCGAAGCCGTGGTAGGTCACCCAGTCGCGCACGCCGACGCCGATCGACGCGATCTTGCGCGGGCGCTGTCCGCCCGGCTCGCCGTCTTCGGGCTGCGCGAACACGCCCGTATAGCCTGCGAGCGTGCGCGCGCCGACGCCGAGCTCGGCGAGCGCGCGCGCGAGCATCGCCTCGATGCCGCGCAGGAACGCGTGCACGTCGCGCGCGCCGCGAGCCGCGAGGTCGAGCACGAGGTAGCCGACGAGCTGGCCCGGCGCGTGATACGTGATGTCGCCGCCGCGCGAGACGCGGTGCAGCTCGATGCCGCGCGCCGCGAGCTGCTCGGCGCTCGCGAGCAGCGTATCGGAGCGCGCGCCGCGGCCGAGCGTGATCGTGGGCGGGTGCTGGAGCAGCAGCAGCCTGTCGGGCGCCGCGCCCGCGCGCCGCGCCTCGA
>DASPGF010000303.1:0-3409 GCA_035620755.1 Myxococcota bacterium | reverse complement strand
AGCAGCTCGTGCGCGAGGGCGAGCAGTGGATCGCGCGGCCGTTCGACGCGAGCGAGGAGCCGCGCGAGTCGGACGAGACCGACGAGCCCGATGGATCAGAAGATCTGGAAGACGAGGATTGATGGACGTCCGCGCCTACTTCGCCGAGCAGATTCCCCACATCGACCGCGCGCTCGAGGCCGCGATTCCCGCCGCGGATCGCGCGCCCGCGCGGCTGCACGCGGCGATGCGACACATCCTGTTTCCCGGCGGCAAGCGGCTGCGGCCCGTGCTCGCGCTCGCGGCCGCCGAAGCGGTCGGGGCTCCGAGCGAGCGAGCGCTGCCATTCGCCGCGGCCGTCGAGCTCGTCCACACCTACTCGTTGATCCACGACGACCTGCCCTGCATGGACGACGACGCGCAGCGGCGCGGCGTGCCCGCGGTGCACGTCGCGTTCGGCGAGGCGGTCGCGGTGCTCGCGGGCGACGCGCTGCTCGCGGCGGCGTTCGAGGTGCTCGCGCGCGGCGCAGCCGATGCCGAGCCGCGGCGCGTTCTGGCGGCCTCGCTCGAGCTCGCGCGCGCGGCGGGCTCGCTGTCGCTGGTGGGCGGGCAGGTCGACGATCTCGTGTTCGACGCCTCGGATACCGACGCGGCGCGCATCGAATCGGTGCACGCGCGCAAGTCGGCCGCGCTGATCGCGGCGTCGATCGTGGGCGGCGCACTGCTCGGCGGCGCGGACGCCGCGTGCGTCGAGCGCCTGCGCGAGTGCGGGCTCGCCGCGGGCATCGCGTTCCAGATCGCGGACGACGTGCTCGACGAGGGAGAGGACGATCCGTGCTCGCTGGTGCGCGCGCTCGGCGTCGACGCGGCGCGCGCGCGTTCCGAGCAGCTGCTCGCGGCGGCGCTCGCGCCGCTCGACGATCTCGGCGCGAAGGCCGAGCCGCTGCGCGAGCTGGTGCGGTTCTCGGTGCGGAGGGAGCTATGAGCGGAGAGAAGCTGCTCGACTCGATCGCGAGGCCCGCGGATCTGCGCCGGCTCGCGAAGTCGCAGGTCGCGCAGGTCGCGCAGGAGATCCGCGACGAGATCGTCGAGCGCGTGTCGCGAACCGGCGGGCACCTCGCCTCGAGCCTCGGCGCGGTCGAGCTGCTCACCGCGATCCACTACGTGTTCGACACGCCGAACGATCGCCTCGTGCTCGACGTCGGCCACCAGGGCTACCCGCACAAGATGCTGACGGGCCGGCGCGGCGGCTTCGAGCGCATCGGCAAGGCCGACGGGATCTCGAAGTTCCTGCGCCGCTCGGAGAGCGAGTTCGACGCATTCGGCGCGGGGCATGCGGGCACCTCGATCTCCGCGGCGCTCGGCATGGCGCGCGCGATGCAGCATCAGGGGCGCGCGGGCTGCGCGATCGCGCTGATCGGCGACGGCGGCATGACCGCGGGCATGGCGTTCGAGGCGCTCAATCACTCGGGACACCTGCAGCAGAAGAATCTCGTGGTCGTGCTCAACGACAACGAGATGTCGATCTCGCCGAACGTCGGCGCGCTGTCGTCGTACCTCTCGCGCAAGCTCTCGAACCCGCTCGCGCGCCGCATGAAGGGCTTCGCGAAGGATTTCCTCAGCGCGCTGCCCGGCGACATGCTCCACTGGGCGCACAAGGCCGAGGAGTCGCTCAAGGTGTTCTTCTCGCCGGGCCTGCTGTTCGAGGCGCTGAACTTCCGCTACGTCGGGCCGATCCAGGGCCACCGCATGGACGTCGTGCTCGAGACCTTCGAGAACGTCAAGCAGATGCTCGCGAGCGGCGAGGGGCCCGTGCTCGTGCACGCGATCACGTCGAAGGGATACGGCTACGAGCCCGCGCAGCAGGACCCTTTCAAGTACCACGGCGTCGGCGCGTTCGAGGTCGAATCGGGCCGCTTCCACCCGAGCAAGCCCGGCCCGCCGAAGTACCAGAACGTGTTCGCGGATGCGCTGATCGCGCTCGCCGCGGACGACGAGCGCATCATCGGGATCACCGCGGCGATGGCCGACGGCACCGGGCTCGACCGCTTCGCGAACGTCTACCCCGATCGCTTCTACGACGTGGGCATCGCCGAGCAGCACGCGGTGACCTTCGCGGCGGGCCTCGCCACCGAGGGCATGAAGCCCGTGGCCGCGATCTACTCGACGTTCCTGCAGCGCGCCTACGACCAGGTCGTGCACGACGTGTGCCTGCAGAACCTCGACGTGACGCTCGTGCTCGACCGCGCGGGCATCGTCGGCGCGGATGGCGCAACGCATCAGGGCTTCTACGACCTCGCCTACCTGCGCGCGCTGCCGAACATCGCGATCATGGCGCCCAAGGACGAGAACGAGCTGCGGCACATGCTCAAGACGGCGGTCGACTACCCCGGCCCGTCGGCGATCCGCTTTCCGCGCGGCGAGGGCCACGGCGTGCCGCTCGACCCCGACATCAAGGCGATCCCGCTCGGCGAGGCGGAGCTGCTGCGCGACGGCGACGACGCGGCGGTGCTCGTCTACGGAACGCTCGCCGCCGAGGCGCTCGAGGCTGCAGCGGAGCTCGCCTCCGAGGGCATCTCGGTCGCGGTGCTCAACGCGCGCTTCGTGAAGCCGCTGGATCGCGAGCGCATCACGCGGCTCGCGCGGCGTTGTCGCGCGCTCGTCACCGTCGAGGAGGCGAGCCAGCAGGGCGGATTCGGCGGAGCCGTGCTCGAGGCGCTCGCGGAGGAGGGCGTGACCCGGCCGACGCGTTGCCTCGGTGTTCCGGATCGGCTCGTCGAGCACGGTGATCCGCGCGCGATCCGGCGCGAGATCCAGCTCAACCGCGACGGCATCGCGAACGCCGTGCGCGCGCTGCTCGCGGGCGCTGCGCGCGAGAGCTAGCGCGGCGATGAGCCGCGTGGGTCGCCAGCGCCTCGACGAGCGCCTGCTCGCCGACGGCCTCACGGAGACCCGCAGCCGCGCGCAGTCGCTGATCCGCGCGGGCCGCGTACTCGTCGACGACACGCCCGTCGACAAGCCCGGCACGAGCGTGCGCGCGGACGCGCGCATCCGGCTGCGCGAGTCCGCGCGGCGCTTCGTCTCGCGCGGCGGCGAGAAGCTCGCGGGCGCGCTCGAAGACCTCGGCGTCGATCCCGCGAGCCGCGTCTGCCTCGACGTCGGCGCTTCGACGGGTGGCTTCACCGATTGCCTGCTGCAGGCCGGCGCGAGGCACGTGTTCGCGGTCGACGTCGGCTACGGGCAGTTCGACGCGAAGCTGCGCGCGGATCCGCGCGTGACGCTGATCGAGCGCACGAACGCGCGCGACCTCGACGCGAGCGCGTTCGAGCCGAAGCCCGATCTGGTCGCGATCGACGTCTCGTTCATCTCCGTGTGTCGGCTACTGCCGGCTCTTGCCGCCCAGCTGCCGCGCGCCGAGCTGCTCGTGCTC
>DASPGF010000302.1:0-2187 GCA_035620755.1 Myxococcota bacterium | reverse complement strand
TCGCCGATCCCAACGACGCAAAAGCGTTCCAGAGCCTCGAGGAAGAGCTGTTCCTCGCAGGCGACTGGGCCGGTGTGATCGAGGTCTACGAGCGCCGCCTCGAAGCCGACTCGATCGCGAGCCACCCGCGCGAGCGCGCGGCGATCCACTGCCGCATCGGCCAGGTGCACCACGAGCGCCGCAACGATCCCGAGCGCGCGATCGCCTGTTATCGCACGGCGCTGCAGATCGATCCGCAACACCGCCCCGCGTTGATGCGCCTGCGCAAGCTGCACGCGGGCCAGAACCAGTGGGACGTCGCAGTGCAGATCGGTGAGGTCGAAGCCGCGCTCCCGCTGCGACCCGAGGAGCGCGCGAATCTGCTCGCCGAGATGGGCGCGATCTGGCTCGAGCACCTCGGTGATCGCGCCCAGGCGATCGCGATGTTCAAGCGCGCGCTCGACGAGAACCCGAACCAGATCGACGCGCTCGAGGGGAGCGCGCGCGCCTTCGCGGCCGCGGGCCAGATCGCGCGCGCTGCGGACGCCTGGGATCGCGTGATCGAGCGGCTGCGCGGCCCCGCGCGCGCAGCGGCACTGGTCGCGCGTGCGCACCTCGCGGAGGAGTCGCTGCGCGACGCCGCGCTCGCGAGCGAGCTCTACCGGCGCGCGCTCACCGACGACCCGAACAACCTGCACGCGCTCGAAGCGGTCGCGGGGCAGGCCCTGACCGACGGGAACTGGGCGTTGTTCGCCGACCTGCAGGAGCGCCGCTTCGATCTGACGAGCGACGCCGAACGCAAGGCGAGCATCGCGCTCGAGGCCGGCGACGTGCAGTGGAAGCGCATGTCGAACTTGAACGCCGCGAAGCTCTGGCTCGAGCGCGCGGCCGCGCTCGCTCCCAACAACCGCAAGTGTTTCGCGGCGCTCGCGGATCTCGCGCGCGACCAGGGCGACGACGACGCGCTGCTGCGACACCTCGAGCGCATCGCCGACCTCGGCCGCGGGCCGACTCCCGTCTCCGTGCTGCTCGAGCTCGCGACCATCTACTCGGAGCGCGGCGACACCGACCGCACCTACCAGAACCTCGCGCTCGCGTTCGAGTTCGATCCCGACAACGATCTCGTCGCCGAGGCGTTCAGCGAGATCCTCGCGCGGCTCGGCCGCGACGAGGAGCTCGTCGAGGTGCTCGAGCAGCGCGCGACGACGCCGAGCATGGACGACTCGGCGCGCGCGGGCGTGCTCGCCGAGCTCGGCGCGCTCTGGGAGCGGCGCCTCGACGACGTCGATGCCGCGATCAGCGCCTACCGCCGCGCGTTCGCGGCGGACGTGGCCGCGCCGGGCGTGGCCGCGGCGCTCGAGCGCCTCTACCGCAAGGCCGAGGATTGGGTCGGCCTGCGCTCGTTCCTCGAGTACGCGGGCGCGAATGCGCTGCCCGGCGAGCGCACGCGCCACCTGTGCTCGCTCGCGGTGCTGCTGAACGATCACTTCAACGCGCCCGAGCAGGCCACGCAGGTGCTGCAGTCGGTGCTCGCGATCGAGCCCGACTCGGTGGCCGCGCTGCGCGGCCTGCAGCACCTCGCTGCGACCACGGGCGACGAGGACACGGTGATCCGCGCCTACGAGGCGGAGGCCGCGATCGCGCTGAACGCGCAGCGCGTCGCGTTCCTCGCGGGCGAGCTCGTCGCTCGCTACGAGTCGCGCGGCGATCTCGCGAACGCGCTGCGCTGGGCCGAGCGCTGGATCGCGGTGTGCCCGGGCGATCGCCAGGCGTTCGCGACCTCGGCGCGGCTGCGCGAAGGACTCGGCCAGGATGACGAGCTCGTCGCCGACCTCGAGCGCCTCGCCTCGCTCGTCACGGAGGGCGAGTCGGCCGAGATCCAGCGGCGGCTCGGCCGGCTTCACGCGCAGCGCGGTCGCTCCGATTCTGCGATCACTTCCTTCCAGGCTGCGGCGGACGCGGACCCCGATGACGAGCAGACGCTCGAAGCGCTCGCCGAGCTCGCGACCGCGCAGCGGCGCCTCGCGCGCTTGCTGCCACCGCCGCGTCGCGCCGCGTGCCTCGCGGGGCTCGCGTCGCTGCTCGCAGACCGGCTCGGAGACGTGCGCGGCGCGATCGACGTGCTGCGCGAGCTCGCCGCCCAGCCCGACGCGCCGCCCGACCTCGACGCGCGACTCGAGGCTCTGTTCGAGCGCGCGGGAATGTTCG
>DASPGF010000301.1:0-3066 GCA_035620755.1 Myxococcota bacterium | reverse complement strand
GTGGACGCCCTTGCCGGCGAGCGCGTTCAGGTAGCACGGCAGGGTCGCGACCAGGGTCTTGCCTTCGCCGGTCTTCATCTCGGCGATCGATCCGTTGTGCAGCACCACCCCGCCGATCAGCTGCACGTCGTAGTGACGCTGCCCGAGCGTGCGCTTGGCGGCCTCGCGCACGACCGCGAACGCCTCGGGACGCAGGTCGTCGAGCGTCTCCCCCTTCTCGAGGCGCTCGCGAAATTGCGCGGTGCGCGCGCGCAGCTCGGCGTCCGCGAGCGCGACGAGGGCGGGCTCGAGCCGATTGATGCGCTCGACGACGGGCTCGAGCCGCTTGATCAGGCGATCGTTCGCGCTGCCGAAGATCCGCTTGACGAGGCCGAGCATCGCTGGCGCACATTCTCCCGGGGTTGCAGATGCGGGAAGTCAGTGTACGGAAGCGCCGGCGATGAGCCAACGAAGGGGCCGTGCGCGGGAGGGCTCCGCAGGCGCCGCGGGGAGGTTCGAGACCCGCTGACGCGATCGCGCGCCCGCACCGCAGGCGCGGCGCGGCTCTAGTCGAAGATGTAGTCGAGCGGATTGACGGACTTGCCGTTCACTTCGACCGCGTAGTGGAGGTGGGGGCCCGTGCTGCGGCCGGTGTTTCCGAGCGACGCGATGCGCTGGCCGCGCTCGACCGCTTCGCCGACCTTCACGTAGAGCGCGTCGTTGTGGCCGTACTGCGTGCGCAGCCCGTAGCCGTGGTCGATCGTGATGCTCTTGCCGAGCGGGCCGCGCGGGCCCGCGAACACCACCTTGCCGTTCGCCGACGCGACGATGTCGGTGCCGCGCTCGCCCGCGACGTCGATGCCCGCGTGGAACTGCCGCTGGTTGGTGAACGGCGAGATGCGCGTACCGAAGCGCGAGGTGAGCCAGCCCTTGGTGGGCCAGATCGCGGGCGTCGCGGCGAGGTGCGCGCGCTTGCTCTCGAGCTGATCGGCGACCTCGGCGAGCGACAGCTCCCGGGAGCTCGCGACCTCACCGAGCTGCTGCGCGCCGCGCTGCAGCGCGACGATCAGCGGCACGTCGGAGTCGGGTTCGAAGCGCGATTGCTGCTGCGACTCCGATTCCGGCAGCGACGCTCCAAAAGGCTCCGGCGCCCCGCTCTCTTCGAGCGCAGCGTCGGGCGCGGGCGAGTCCGAGCCGACCTCGGCGACGTCCTCGCCGCCCGTCGCCGCCGAGCCGGGCAGGTTCGCGATGATTCGCACCTTGCGCTCGAACTCGCCGATGTTCGCGAGCTTGGCGCGCACGCCGTTGAGCGTCGCTTCGAAGCCCTCGATCTGATCGCGCTGCGCGGCGACCTCCACGCGCAGCCGATCGAGCTCGGCGTTGTCGATCCGCACGCGCACGTAATCACCGAGGAAGACGGTGAGCAGCAGCGCGGCGAACCCCGCGCACCAGAGCAGCCGCCGCACGAGATCCTTGCGAAACTCGAAGCGGCGCACCGGCGCGGTCTCCGCCGACATCACGATCACGGAATACTTTTCCATCGCCCCCCTCATCGGGTTCGACCCGCTCGCTTTCGATCCGCCTCGCTCAGCGCCCGCCCGGCAGCGCGACCCGCAGCCGCAGCTTGCCGAGCTGGATCTCGTCCCCGTGGCTGAGCACCGTCACCGGCTTGCGTTTGCCGTTGACGGCGGTCCCGTTGGTGCTTCCGAGGTCCTCCACGAAGAACGCCTCGCCGTCGTAGCCGATCGCCGCGTGTGCGCGCGAAATCGTCGGCTCCGTGATCAACAGATCCGCTCCGCGCCCGCGCCCGATCACCATCCAGTCGCGGTCGACCGGCAGCTCGAGCCCCTCGAAGAAGCCCTGCACCACCCGCACCGAAGCGCCCGAAGGCACGGGACCCGCGATCTCGCGTCTTTCGGCCTCAGCCTCCGCCACTGTTCTGCCTTCCTGGACATCGGCGGTCCCGAACCTCAATTGGGTGATCGCGCGCACAGTTCGCGCCGTAGGTCGGGAACCCCAGCACCCTGATCGGAGGTTCCTGGGGTCAGCTTGACCCCCCTGGGGGACGGAGCTGCTGGGCGGCGGGCGAGGGGCGTGATGCAGCCGTCGGATGGAGATATTGGGATGAAGGGATGGGGGGCGGTGCTCCCGGCGGATCAGCCGGGTGAGCGCGTGCGGATCAGCTCCCGCGCGTGACGCCTGGTGGACTCGACGACCTCCTCGCCGCCCGCCATGCGCGCCACCTCCTCGACGCGATCGTCGCCCACCACCCGCACCAGCCGCGCCAGCGCACGCCCGTCGACCTCGCGCTTCTCGACGCGGTAGTGCGCGCTCGCGTAGGCCGCGATCTGCGGCAGGTGCGTGATGCAGAGGACCTGGTGGCGCGCTGCGAGATCGGCGAGGCAGCGGCCAACGCGATCCGCGGTGCGCCCGCCGATTCCCGCGTCGACCTCGTCGAAGACCAGCACCATTCCCGTGTCCGCTTCGCGCACCGCGGACTTGATCGCGAGGAAGGTGCGCGAGAGCTCGCCGCCCGACGCGACTCGGCGCAGCGGCAACAGCTCGCCGCTCGCGCTCGCCGAGAAGCGGAACTCGGCCGCCTCGAGGCCGCCGGGCCCGCACGGCAGCTCGGGCGGCCGCGCAGCCGGCTCGAGCATCACCGCGAAGCGCGCCTGCGGCATCGCGAGCTCGCGCAGCGCGCTCTGCACCGCCGAGCCGAGCCTCTTGGCCGCGCGGTGCCGCGCCTTCGAGAGCCGCTCTGCGGCGGCCTCGAGCTCCGCGGCCGCGCTCGCGCGCAGCGGCTCGATCGACTGCGCGCGCTCGCTCGCGAACTCCAGCTGCTCGAGCTCCGCCGCAGCGCTGTCGCGAAAGCGCAACACCGCCTCGACCGCGCCGCCGTATTTGCGCTGCAGCGCCTCGACCTGCGCGAGGCGCTCGTCGATCGCCGCGAGGCGAGCGGGATCCGCGTCGATGCGCTGCGCGTAGCGCTCGAGGCGCAGCGACGCGTCGCGCAGCTCCTCCTGGCTCGAGCGCAGCGCGTCGCGCAGCGATCCGAGCTCCGGATCGAGCTCGGCGATGCGCTCGACG
>DASPGF010000300.1:0-2884 GCA_035620755.1 Myxococcota bacterium | reverse complement strand
GCGCGCCCCAAGCGCGACGGGGGCAAGGCCCACGCCGCCGAGCAGCCCTTCGAATACCCGCTGCAGCGCGAATTCGTCGAGCCCGACTGGCGCCGGCTTCCCGGCTATGCGGACGTGACCCGCGAGGAGTGGGAGTCCGCGAAGTGGCAGCGCTCCCACTCCGTGAAGCATCTCGCCGAGCTCAAGCGCGTGTTCGGCGAGTGGCTCAGCGACGAGCTCTGCGAGGACATCGAGCGCGACCAGCGCGAACGCGCCACGATGTCGATGCTGATCCCACCGAACATGCTCAACACCATGGACGACCGGGATCTCGAGGCCGATCCCGTGCGCCGCTACATGGCGCCCGCGTTTTCCGACCGCGACGCGGAGTGGCCGAGCCACCCGATGGCGAGCCGCGATTCGCTGCACGAGGCCGACATGTGGGCCGTCGAGGGCCTCACGCACCGCTATCCGACCAAGGTGCTCGCGGAGATGATTCCGACCTGTCCGCAATACTGCGGACACTGCACGCGCATGGATCTCGTCGGGACCGACACGAGCCAGATCCTCAAGTACAAGTTCGAGATGAAGCAGCAGGATCGCTGGGACGCGATGCTCGAATACCTCGCGCGCACCCCGTCGGTGCGCGACGTGGTCGTCTCGGGCGGCGACGTCGCGAACGTGCCCGCCAAGCGCCTGCAGGAGTGGCTGTTCCAGCTGATGGAGCTGCCGAACATCCGCGACATCCGGCTCGCCACCAAGGCGCTCGTCGCGGTTCCGCAGCACTTCCTGCAGGACGAGGTGCTCGAGGCGTACGACGCGATCGCAAAGCGCGCGCGCGAGCGCGACATCGACGTCGCGGTGCACACGCACGTGAATTCCGCGCAGCAGGTGACGCCGCTGTTCGGCAAGGCGGTGCGCGCGCTGCTCGACATGGGGTTCCGCGACGTGCGCAACCAGGGCGTGCTGCTTCGCGGCGTGAACACCACCGCGAGGCAGCTGCTCGAGCTCTGCTTCATGCTGATGGATCACGCCAAGGTGATCCCGTACTACTTCTACATGTGCGACATGATTCCCAACGCCGAGCACTGGCGGCTCGCGGTCTGGGAGACGCAGAAGCTCCAGCTCGCGATCATGGGCTACCTGCCGGGCTTCGCGACGCCGCGCTTCCTCTGCGACGTCGCCTTCGTCGGCAAGCGCTGGGTGCACATGGTGCACTCGTACGACCGCGTCAAGGGAATCTCCTACTGGCGCAAGAACTACCGCACGGGCATCGAGCACGACGACCCCGAGGCGCTCACGCGCGAGTATCCCGCCTACGACCCGGTCTCGACGCTGCCCGAAGAAGGCAAGCAGTACTGGCGGGATTACCTGGCCTCGCAGCAGGGCAGGGCGCGCGGGACCGCGTAGCGTGCGGCCGACCCTGCACACGCTCGGCGACGACCTGATCCAGCGGGTCCTCGGCGAGGCGAAGGCGATCCTCGGCGAGATCGGCATGGAGATCCGCGGGCCCGAGCTGCGCGGGCGTTTGCTCGAGTACGGCCTCAAGACCGACGCGGGCGGGAAGCGCATCCTGTTTCCGCCCGGCGAGATCGACAAGGCGATCGCGAGCGCCCCGAAGCGGATCACGCTCTACGACCGCGACGGCAATCCGCACGCCGAGCTCGGCGGCAACAACGTGCACTTCGTACCCGCCTCGAGCGGGCTCAAGATCCTCGACCACCGCAGCGGGAAGATCCGGCTCGCGAACTCGACGGACTTCATCGAGTACGCGCGGCTGTGCGACGGGCTCGAGCACATCGCCTACCTCGCCACCGCCTTCTCGACCAACAACGACATCGAGCCGCAGGTCTCCGATGCGTGGCGGCTCTACATGTGCCTCACCACGTCGAAGAAGCCCGTGGTGTCGGGCGCGTTCACCGAGCACGGCGTGCCGCGCATGGCCGAGATGATGCAGCTGTTCCGCGCGAGCCGCGCCGAGCTCGGCGCGAAGCCGATGTCGATCTTCACGATCACCGCGACGGGCAACTTCCGGTACGGCGAGGATTCGAGCCAGAACCTGCTCGACTGCGTCGAGCACGGCATCCCGATCGAGATCGTGCCCGTCACGCTGATGGGCTTGATCGCGCCCGTGACGATGGTCGGCGCGCTGGTGTTCCACTGCGTCGACGTGCTCGCGGGCATCGTGATGGCGCAGATCGTGCGGCCGGGCGCGCCCGTGCTGTTCGGCGGCGCACCCGCCACCTTCCACATGAAGGCCGCGAGCTCGCCGATGCTCGCGATCGAGGCGTTGCATCTCGACGTCGCGTACGTGAGCGTCGCCAAGCATCTCAACCTGCCGTGCCAGGCCTACATGGGCCTCACCGACGCGAAGGTGCTCGACGCGCAGGCCGGCGCGGAGACCTTCGGCAGCGCGCTGCTCGCCGCGCTCGCGGGCGTGAACTCGGTCTCGGGTCCGGGGATGCTCGACTTCGTGCTCACCTTCAGCCTGCCCAAGCTCGTGTTCGACAACGAGGTGTGCGGCCAGGTGCTGCACTTCGTGCGCGAGATCGAGCCGCGCGACGATCTGCCGACGCGCGACCTGGTGCGCGAGCTGATCGAGAACGACCACCTGATCACGTCGCCTCACACCCTGAAGCACTGGCCGCAGGAGCTGTACCTGACCGACCCCGTGTTCGACCGCGACAACCGCGAGGCCTGGGAGAAGGCCGGCGCGAAGGATCTCGATCAGCGCGCGCGCGCCGAGGTCGAGCAGCGCCTCGCGTCGTACCTGGCGATCGAGACGGATGCGCGGCAGGACGCGGAGCTGCGCCGGCTGGTTCTCTCGGGAATGAATTCGCAGAGCGCGCTGCCCGAGCTGCCGCCGCCGCCCGATCCCGCGCTCGCGCCGAGTGCGCCGCGTCAG
>DASPGF010000299.1:0-2478 GCA_035620755.1 Myxococcota bacterium | reverse complement strand
CCATCGGATAGAACACGTTCTTGCCGCGCATGCGCTGGAAGCGCGCGATGCAGTCGGTGTGCGTGTAGGAGAAGACGTGCCCGAGGTGCAGCGAGCCCGAGACCGTCGGGGGCGGCGTGTCGATGACGAAGGTCGCCTCGCGGCCGAGCGCCGCGTCGTAGCGGTGGATCCCCCAGGCCTCCCAGCGCGCGTCCCAGCGCTGCTCGGCTTCGCGCGCATCGAAGTGCTTCGGCAGGCTATCGGGGTCGATCGAGCGCACGCGCAGGTTGTCGGAACGCATCTCAGGCTCGGAATCGGATCGCTGGATCTCGGTCGATCTGCTGGTCGATCTGCTTGCTGGTCGATCTGCTGGTCGATCTACTGGCTGGTGGATCTGCTTGCTGGACGGGCGGAGCGCGGCGCCTGAGCGGCCTAGCATAGGCGAGCGGTCGCGCGCGTCGACGCTTCGCAGGGCCCGCCGCCCCGAGGGGAGCGCGTTTCCGAGCTGGATCGGCTTGCGGCGGCCGGGGTCGACCGATAGCTTCCCGGGTCCCCGTTGTCGGGGCAGGAGCATCCGATTGGCCAAGCTATCCCAGGTGTTGCGCGACCAGCACCGCAAGCAGCTGATCCAGAAGCACGCCGCGAAGCGCAGCGCGCTGCGCAAGCGCCTCCAGGACCCGAACGCCTCGATGGAGGACAAGCTGGAGGCCCAGGCGGCGTTCGCGAAGCTGCCGCGCAACTCGTGCCCCACGCGGCTCAAGCGCCGCTGCGCGGTCACGGGCCGTGCGCGAGGCTACTACCGCAAGTTCGGCATCTCGCGCATCACGATGCGCGAGATGGCGCTGCGCGGCCAGCTGCCGGGCGTCCGCAAGTCGAGCTGGTAGGAGCGCGCGGTGAAGCCGGGCATCCATCCCGAGTACCACAAGGTGCTGTTCATCGACAGCGCGACGGGCGAGGAGTGGATCACGCGCTCGACGCTGACCTCGCCCGAAAAGCGCGAGATCGACGGCGAGCAGGTCCACGTCGTCAAGCTCGAGATCTCGTCGAGCAGCCACCCGTTCTGGACCGGCAAGCTGCGCGAGCTCGACGCGGACGGCAAGATCGACCGCTTCCGGCGCCGCTACGCGAAGAAGAAGTAGGAGAGCGAGATGGCGCGCCGCTGCGACCTCACGGGCAAGGAGAGCCTGTACGGGCACAACGTGTCCCACGCCAACAACCGCACCAATCGTCGCTTCATGCCGAACCTGCAGCAGGTGACGCTGCAGAGCGACGCGCTTCGCAGGAATGTGCGGCTGCGCGTCACCACACGCGCGCTGCGCTCGGTGCAGCGAAACGGCGGCCTCGACGCCTACCTGCTGTCGCGCGACGATGCGAAGCTCGCGCCCATGGGGCTCAAGCTCAAGCACGCGATCCAGCGCGCGCTCTCGTCCGCGCGCAAGTCGACGCGCGCGGCCTGAGTTACCATCCCCGTCGGTGATGACGGGGTTCCGCTTCCTACACCTCGCCGACCTCCACCTCGAGACGAGCTTTGGCGGTCGCGCGGCGACTCGCGAGCGCCTGCGGCGCGCCACGCTCGAGGCGTTCGAGAACGCGGTCGAGTACGCGATCGATCACGAGCTGCACGCGGTGCTCGCCGCGGGCGATCTCTACGACGACCCGCTGCTCTCGCTCGCAACCGAGCTCGCGATCCAGCGGCAGCTGCAGCGGCTGCACGACGCGGGCGTGTGGTTCCTCGCGGCCTGCGGCAACCACGACCCGGGCGGCCCGCTGCACCGCTCGCGGCGGCTCGGCCTCGACACGGATGCCGCGGGCGCATCGCGCGCGCGCGCCCACGTGTTCCGCGAGCGCACCCCGCAGCGCGTCACCGTCACCGACCGCGCGGGCGCGCCCGTCGGCGTGGTGGTCGGCGCGGGGCATCCGAGCGACGCCGAGAGCGAGAACCTCGCCGCGGCGTTTCCCGCGGCCGCGGGCGCATTGCCGCACGTCGGCCTGCTCCACACGCACGTCGCGAGCACGCCGACGGCGAGCCAGCACGCGCGCTACGCGCCGTCGGGACAGCGCGACTTCGAGCGCGCGCGCTACAGCTACTGGGCGCTCGGCCACATCCACAGCCGACACCGTGCCGTGCCGGGTCAGCCCGTGCACTACGCGGGAAACCTGCAGGGCCGCAATGCGCGCGAGACGGGCGAGAAGGGCGGGCTCGTCGTCGAGGCGCACGCGGGGGTCGCTGCGGAGCCGCGCTTCGTGCGCTTCGCGCCCGTGCGCTGGGAGACGCTGCGCGTCGAGCGCATCGCCGAGCGCGGATCGATTCGCGCGCTGATCGCGCAGCTCGCTGACGCGCTGCGCGCGCACGGCGCGGGCTCCGACGGGCTGATCGCGCGCATCGAGCTCGCGGGCGAGACGCCGCTCGCGAGCGCGCTGCGCAGGCCCGAGGAGCGCGAGGGAATCGCGCGCGCGCTCGAGGCCGAGACCGGCGCGCTCGAAGTCGAGCTGCGCGAT
>DASPGF010000298.1:0-4675 GCA_035620755.1 Myxococcota bacterium | reverse complement strand
GCCGAGCTCGAGAAGAGCGCCGCGGAGCAGCGCGCGAGCGGGGAGCCCGCGCGGCCCGAGCCCGGCTGGGCGGCCGAGGTGCGCGCGATGCTCAAGCGCCTCGAGAGCGGCGCCTGATTCCAACGCGCGGCCGATGCCGGGCATCCAACTCAAGCCGCTCTCGCGGGCGGTCGATACGGGCACGTCCACGTGCGCCGCGCGGCGCTCCACCACCGCCCGTCCAGCGGAATGGCGATGGTCGCCGCGTGCGACGCGACGGTGTCGTTTGGAGGGATGCGATGAAGACCGGACTGCTTGCGATCCTCGCTGCGGCGTTCGCCGCCGCGATCGGCGCGGGGATCTCCCTCGCGGACGACGCGGCACCGAGTGCGGCCGGTGTCGCCCAGAGCGCCGAGCCCGCGGCCGACGCGCAGGCGATCGAGCAGCAGGCTGCGGCGGGCGACGCCGACGCTGCTGCGGTCGCGGAAGCCGGCACCGCGGCTGCTCCGGTGGCGCCGAGTGACGACGCTGCGCTCGCCTCGGCGCCCGCCGACGCGAGCGCCGACCCGAGTGAAGCGCTGCCGAGCGCGCCGGCTGCGACTGGAAAGGTCGCGATCGGCGAGGTCGGCTACGACGAGCAGGGGCGCTCGGGGCGGGTCCACGTGGTCGTGCCCGGTGACACGCTCTGGGACATCTCCGACGCATACCTCGGCACACCGTGGGTGTGGCCGTCGGTGTGGACCGACAACCGCGACATCGAGAATCCCCACCTGATCGTTCCGGGCGACCGCATCTGGATCACCGCCTTCGAGATGCGCCGCGTGAGCGAGGAAGAGGCCGAGCGGCTGCTCGCCGGCAAGCCCCTTGCCGCCAACGCGGCGCCGGGCGAGGCGGTCGAGCCGCCTTCCACCGCATTCCAGTCGCTGCTGGAGGGCGACCCCGCGCCGAACCGGATCCGCGTCAGCTCGCGGGAGGCGACGGGCCTGATCACGCCGGAGGAGATGGAGGCCGCGGCGAGCATCGTCAGCCGCGTCCCCGCGCGTATGCTGCTGAGCCAGGCGGATCGCATCTACATCGGCCTCGGCGATCGCGAGACATCGGTCGGCGACCAGTTCAGCGTGATTCGAACCGAGGTCGAGATCTACGACCCCGAGACGAATCGGCTGCTCGGCTACCACGTCAAGCATCTCGGCTGGGTCGAGGTGGAGAAGACCGACGCCGAGACCTCACTCGCGGAGATTCGAATGTCGACCGAGGAGATCGAGGTGGGCGATCGCCTGATCCCGCGCGAGAAGCCCGTGCTCGACATCGAGCTGCTCGCGAGCCCGAAGAACGTGAACGGAAGGATCAGCTTCTTCCCGGCCAGCCGCGTGCTGATGGGAGGCGCCGACTACGTCTACCTCAACCGCGGGGAGCTCGACGGCCTCCAGGTCGGAAGCCCGCTCGAGGTCTACCGCAAGGGCTTCCCGACGCGCGAGCAGGCGCGCGACACGACGGTGAACGTGCCCGATCACGTGATCGCCGAGCTGCTCGTGGTGCGCGCGCAGCGCGAGACCGCGGTTGCGCTGGTCCGCCACGCGGATACCGAGCTCGAGCTCGGAGATCATTTCCGGGGCGCGTCCGAGTAGCGCACAGCGCAGTGCGCGTCGGCGCGCGGCGCTTCGCGCGGCGCGCGATTTGCGCGCCGCGCATCGGCGGCGCTATGCATGGTCTCCCCGGTCCCGGGGAGGCGCCGCATGCGCTCGGATCGCGAGCCGCGCGTGCTCGATCCCGCGGACGCTCGACACGCCCCCGCGCTCGGCGCGTGGCTCGCCTTCCAGCGCGCGTTCGCGCTCAAGCCGGAGCAGGGCGCCGCGCTGCTCCGACGACACGGCGACCCGGCGCGCGCGCTCGCGGCATGCGGAGTCACACCGGCCCTGCATCCCGAGCGCGAGCTCACGACGCTTTGCCGTGTCGGCTCGGTCGGCGTGCCGCTCGGCTCCGACGCGTATCCCCCGCGCCTCGCGGAGATCTCCGACCCCGCGCCGCTGCTGCTCGTGCGCGGCGACGCGCGCGCATTGTCGGAGCGCTCGGTCGCGATCGTCGGCGCTCGCGCCGCGACGCTGTACGGCAGGCAGGTTGCGCGCCGCCTCGCGGCCGAGCTCGCGCGCGAGGGCGTCGCGATCGTGTCGGGTCTCGCGCGTGGCATCGATGCCGAGGCGCACCGCGGCGCGCTCGAGGCGGGGGGCCGGACGGTCGCCGTGCAGGCGTGCGGCATCGACTGCGTCTACCCGAGCCAACACCGCGCGCTCGCCGAGCGCATCGCCGCGAGCGGTGCCGTGGTCGCCGAGCTGCCGCTCGGCACGCCGCCGCGGCGCCCCTACTTTCCGCTGCGAAACCGGCTGATCAGCGGCCTGTCGTGCGCGGTCGTGATCGTCGAAGCGCGCGAGCGCAGCGGCTCGCTGATCACCGCCGACCACGCAGCGCGCCAGGGGCGCGACGTGTTTGCGGTCCCGGGCCCGATCACCGCTCCCACCAGCCTCGGAACCAACCGGCTGCTGCGCGACGGCGCGTTCGTCGCGCTCGGCAGCGACGACATCCTCGGTGAGCTCGGCATCACCCGCAGCGCGCGCGCGTCCGAGCGCGCGCGCGACGGATTGTCGCCGCGCGCGCGGGAGCTGCTCGAGGCGATCGCGCAGGCGCCCGCGTCGCGCGACGAGCTCGCGCGGCGGCTCGCGGTCGAGCCCGCGCAGCTCGCGCTCGAGCTGATCGAGCTCGAGCTCGCGCAGCGGATCGGCGAGGATCGCGACGGCCGGCTGCGCGCGCTCCCGCGCGCCGACTGAGCGGCACGCCGCGGCGAGCACCGCTGCGGAACTGCACCGCTCAGGCGACTCATGCCGCCAGCCGGCGCGGACGATGAGTGAGCAGCAGCTCGGCTCTTCGGGGGGAGATGTCCGCCTTGATCGAACGGCGCCGCGGAGAGAGGATTCGCACCGCGCTCAACGCCCACTACTCCTCGGGCGCCGCGGATGGCATCGGCGTGCTCGCGAACGTCTCGTACTCGGGCGCGCTGATCGAGGGCTCCTCGGTGCAGCCGGCGGTCGGGAGCCGCGTCCGCGTCTACGTGTTCGTCGAGCCGGTCGACCCGATCGCGCCCGCGAGCCCCTACGAGCTGGTCGGACGTGTGGTGCGACACAGCGCGTCGGGCTTCGCGATCGAATACGAAGAGAGCGAAGGCGAAGCGCGCGAGCTGGTCGATCAGGCCGCCGCCAAGCACTGACCGCTCGACCTTCGCCACCGCCCGCTGCCGAGCACTGACCGCTCGACCTTCGCCGCCGCCCGCTGCCCAGCACTGACGGCTCGATCTCCGCCACCCCCCGCTGCGGGCCCGACGCTCCGCTGCATTGCCCCTTTCCCCGCGCTTCCGGGCTGCGCGGCGCGCAGCCCGCACGCTCCCGGACGGGTTCGGAGCTATGGTCGAAGCTCCGTCGGGAGGGTGGATGGGAGCCGAGCGAGAAGCGCGCGCGGGCGCCGGGCGAGCCGCACGAGTCGCGATCGTCGGGGCCGGCCTCGCGGGCTGCGAGGCCGCCTGGCAGGCCGCGCGCCGCGGCCTGCGGGTGGTGCTCTACGAGATGAAGCCCGGGCGCTTCTCGCCCGCGCACCGCAGCGAGGCGTTCGCCGAGCTGGTCTGCAGCAACTCGCTGCGCTCCAACGCGCTCGTCAACGCGGTCGGCTTGCTCAAGGAGGAGATGCGCCGGCTCGGCTCGCTCGTGATGCAGGCCGCGGATGAAAGCGCGATTCCCGCGGGCCGCGCTCTCGCGGTCGACCGCGAGGCCTTCTCGCGCCGCATCACCGAGACCATCGAGGCGCATCCGCGCATCGAGATCCGCCGCGAGGTCGTCGCGCGCATCCCCGACGACGAGCGCGCGATCCTCGCGACCGGCCCGCTCACCGCGAGCGAGCTCGCGCGCGAGCTGCAGCAGCTGCTCGGCGACGAGCACCTCTACTTCTACGACGCGCAGTCGCCCATCCTGTACGCGGATTCGATCGACCCCGAGGTCGCGTTCCGAGCCTCGCGCTACGCGGAAGGCGACGGCGACTATCTCAACATCCCGCTCGCGGAGGGCGAGTACCTCGCGTTCGTCGAGTCGCTGCTCGCCGCGGAGACCGTTCCGCTGCACCCGTTCGAGGCGAAGCTCTATTTCGAGGGCTGCCTTCCGATCGAGGAGATGGCGCGGCGCGGCGTGCAGACGCTCGCGTTCGGCCCGCTCAAGCCCGTCGGTCTGGTCGATCCGCGCACGGGCCGGCGACCCCACGCGGTGTTGCAGCTGCGCCAGGAGGACAAGCGCGGCACGATGTACAACCTCGTCGGCTGCCAGACGAAGCTGCGCATCGGCGAGCAGCAGCGCGTGTTCCGCGCGCTGCCGGGCCTGTCGGGCGCGGAGTTTGCGCGCTACGGCTCGGTGCATCGCAACACCTACGTGAACGCTCCCAAGCAGCTCACGCGAACCCTCGAGCTGCGAAAGAAGCCCGGCCTCTACCTCGCCGGACAGATGGCCGGCGTCGAGGGCTACGTCGAGTCGGCTGCGCTCGGCTTCGTCGCGGCGCTCAACGCCGTGTGCCAGGCGCGCGGGCGCGAGCCGCTGCTCCCCGCGCCCGAGACCGCACACGGAGCGCTGCTCCACCACCTGAGCGACGCCGACCCGCGCGATTTCCA
>DASPGF010000297.1:0-6237 GCA_035620755.1 Myxococcota bacterium | reverse complement strand
GGGTTGAAGGTCCCGCCGAAGATCCCGATTCGAGCTCGCGTCCCGGTCATTCTCGGAGTTGACCATCTCCGCGCAGCACGAATTTGAGCGTCGTCAGCCCCTCGAGCCCCATCGGGCCGTAGGCGTGGATCTTCGAGGTCGAGATGCCGATCTCCGCGCCGAGGCCGAGCCGGTAGCCGTCCGCGAACGCGGTCGAGCAATTGACGCCGACGGTCGACGAGCCGACACGCCGCAGGAACGCCTGCGCGTTGTGGTAGTCGCGCGTGACGATCACCTCGGTGTGGTTCGACCCGTAGCGGCGGATGTGCTCGACCGCGGCGTCGAGGTCGTCGACGACGCGCACTGCGAGGATCGGCGCGAGATATTCGGCCGTCCAGTCGCTCTCGCTCGCGGGCAGCGCGTCGCCGAAGATCTCGCGGGTCTTCGCACAGCCGCGCAGCTCGACGCCGCGCTCGTGCAGCGCCTTGAGCACGCGCGGCATTGCGGTCGTCGCGGCATCGCGGTGCACGAGCAGCGTCTCGAGGCCGTTGCAGGCCTCCATCTGCGAGATCTTCGAATCGACGGCGATGCGCGTCGCCATCTCGGGCTCCGCGGTCGCGTCGAGGAACACGTGACACACACCCGCGTCGTGCTTCACGACGGGAATGCGCGATTTCTGCGTCACCATGCGGATCAGCTCGGGGCCGCCGCGCGGGATCACGAGATCGATGTAGCGGTCGAGCTCGAGCAGCGCGTCGATCGCGGCGCGGTCGGTGGTCGGAATCAGCGCGACCGCGTCTTCGGGCACGCCCGTCTCCGCGGCGGCTGCGCGCAGCTCCCGCGCGAGCGCGCGATTGGCCTCGATCGCCTCCGAGCCGCCGCGCAGGATCACCGCGTTGCCCGCCTTCACGCACAGCGCAGCGGCGTCGACCGTCACGTTGGGCCGGCTCTCGTAGATGATGCCGATCACGCCCAGCGGGATGCGCATGCGGCCGACCTCGAGGCCGTTTGGACGCAGCGACGAGGACTCGATGCGCCCGATGGGATCGGGCAACGCCGCCACGTCGCGCAGCCCCGCGAGCATGTCGCGCCAGCGGCCCGGCGAGAGCTCGAGGCGCGTGAGCAGCGGGCCCGCGAGGCCGCCGCGCGCCGCGCGCTCGAGATCCGCGGCGTTCGCGGCGAGAATTTCGGCCTGCGCGGCCGCGAGCCGCTCCGCGCTGCGCAGCAGCCAGGCGTTCTTCTCGCGCGCCGAGAGCTCGGCGAGCTTCAGCGACGCCACGCGGGCGCGCCGCGCGAGATCCTCCACCAGGGCGTGTAGCGCCTGCGGCCCCTGCACGGCCTGGTCTTGCTGCGCGTTCTTGCGCGCTTGCGACACCTGCAACTCCTGCTGCGCGCGCTGCGGATGCAGCTCGGCCGCGCGCTCGCCTGGGATCATTCGGAGTCGGCTCCGAGCAGCACGAGGTCGTCGCGGTGGATCACCTCGTCGCCGTTCGAATATCCTAGCACCTGCGAGATCTCGCGCGTCGCGCGCCCTGCGATGCGCTGCACGGCGTCCGACGCATAGGCGGTCAGGCCGCGCGCGATCGCGCGGCCGCGCGCATCGACGCACGCGACCGGATCGCCGACCCGGAACTTGCCGCGCACCTCGACGATGCCCGCCGGCAGCAGGCTCTTGCCGCGGCTCGCGATCGCGCGCACCGCGCCGTCGTCGAGCACGAGCTCGCCGTGCGTGCGGGTCGTGAATGCGAGCCCGTGCTTGCGGCTCGCGAGCCGGTGGTGGGGGAGGACCATCGTCCCGACGGCCTCGCCCGCGGCGACGCGCAGCAGCACGTCGCGCCGGCGGCCGTTGCAGAGCACGGTGGTCGCCCCGCAGCGCGCCGCGGCCTGCGCGGCCTCGAGCTTGGTCGTCATGCCGCCGCGGCCGAACGCGCTCGTCGACCCGCCCGCGGCGGTCTCGATCTCCGGCGTCACGCGCTCGACGACATCGAACAGCGTCGGCGTCGCGCCCGCGCGCGGCGGCTCGCGGTAGAGCCCCTCGACATCGGTGAGGATCACGAGCAGGTCGGCGCCGATCAGGTTCGCGACGGTCGCCGAGAGATTGTCGTTGTCGCCGAAGCGGATCTCGTCGGTCGCGACGGTGTCGTTCTCGTTGACGATCGGGACCACGCCGATCCGCAGCAGCTCGAGCAGCGTGTGGCGCGCGTTGATGAAGCGCTCGCGGTCCTCGAGCCCGCTGCGCGTGACGAGGATCTGCGCGACGCGGCGGCCGCGGCGCGCGAAGCGCCGGCGATACTGCTCGATCAGCCCGATCTGCCCCACCGCCGCGGCGGCCTGCTTCTCGGGAACCGGGCGGTCGCCGTGGCTCCAGCCGAGCTCGCGCGCGCCGATCGCGATCGCGCCCGACGAGACGATCACGACCTCGCGCCCCGCATCGAGCAGCTCGCTCACCTGGCGCGACACGTCGCCGAACACGCGCGACTGCAGCTCGCCGTCGCGCGTCAGGATGCTGCTGCCGATCTTGACGACGATGCGGCGCGCCTCGAGCGCGGCGCGGCGCAGCTGCGACGCGTCGCCGCTCACGCCGTGACCCGCGCCGCGGGCTGCGCCTCGTCGGCGAGCGCCGCGTCGAGCGCCTCGAGCATCGCGTGCAGCAGCCGCTCCACGCCCGCGCCGGTCGCGGCCGAGATGCGCAGCACGCGCAGCCCGCGCCGCGCGAGCTCCGCCTGCGCGGCGTCGAGCACGCCGGGATCCGCCAGCAGGTCGAGCTTGCTCAGCACCACGAGCTCGCGGCGCTCGAGCAGCGCGGCGCTGAACGAGCCGAGCTCGCGGCGGATGGTGTCGTAGCGCTCGACGAGGTCGGCCGACTCGAACGCGACGCTGCTCGCGTCGAGCAGGTGCGCAATGACGCGCGTGCGCTCGATGTGGCGCAGGAAGCGGTGGCCGAGGCCGACGCCCTCGCTCGCGCCCTCGATCAGGCCGGGGATGTCCGCGACGACGATGCGGCGCTCGCCGACCTCGACCACGCCGAGCGACGGCGTGAGCGTCGTGAACGGATAGGCGCCGACGCGCGGCCGGGCCGCAGAGATGCGCGCGAGCAGCGTCGACTTGCCCGCGTTCGGGAAGCCGACGAGCCCGACGTCGGCGAGCAGCTTCAGCGACAGGCGCAGCTTGCGCGATTGACCCTTCTGCCCGGGCTCGGCGAAGTCGGGGGTCTGCCGCGTCGCGGTCGCGAAGCGCGCGTTGCCGCGCCCGCCGCGCCCGCCGCGCGCGACGACCACGCTCGCAGCGTGCTCGCATAGATCCGCGACCATCGCGCGCTCGTCCGGCGCGTCGAGGTCGTAGACGATCGTTCCGACGGGGACGCGGATCTCCGCGCTGCGCCCGTCGCGGCCGGTGCGGTTCGCGACGTCGCCCTTGTGGCCGGCCTCGGCGCGGATCTCGCGGCGCGCGCGCTGGTCGTGCAGTGTCGACAGGTTTCGATCCGCGACGATCGCGACGTCGCCACCGCGCCCGCCGTCTCCGCCGTTGGGTCCGCCGCGCGGCACGTACTTCTCGCGCCGCATGCTCACGCAGCCGTCTCCGCCGTCGCCCGCGCGGACGGAGATCGTCGCCTCGTCGATGAACGAATCACTGGGGTTCATGAATCTGCACCGCAGGCCACCGCACCGGTCGGCGCGGGCGCGCGAGCGCGCTAGCTGCTCGCTTCGACCTGCGCGACGACGCGCCCGCGCGACTTGGAATAGTCGACCACGCCGTCGCAAAGCGCGAACAGCGTGTGATCGCGACCGAGCCCGACATTGCGGCCCGGGTGGATCTTCGTGCCGAGCTGGCGCACGAGGATCGAGCCTGCCGTGACGTTCTGGCCCGCGAACACCTTGATGCCGCGCCGCTGCCCCTGGCTGTCGCGGCCGTTGCGCGAGCTGCCCTGTCCCTTCTTGTGCGCCATCGCTCAGGCCTCGATCTTGTCCACGCGGATTTCGGTGTAGGACTGGCGGTGTCCGATCTTGCGGCGGCTGCGCTTGCGCCGCTTGAACTTGAAGATCGTGAGCTTCGGCCCGCGATCCTGCGCGGTGATGGTCGCGACGACCTTCGCGCCCTCGACGAGCGGCGCGCCGATCTTCGCGCCGTCCGCGGCGCCGACCATCAGCACGTCGCCGAGCTCGACGCGGTCGCCGACGGAGCCCTCGAGCTTCTCGACGCGGATCGCCGCGCCGGGCTCGACCCGGAACTGTCTTCCGCCCGTGCGGACGACGGCGAACATCACGGCTCCTCCAGCTTCGCGGGAGGTGGCAGTATCGGGGTTTCCGCTTCCAAGTCAAGCATCTCGACGCCGGGCCCCGCGCCCGACTGCAGGCGCTGCTCGAACGCCGCGTGCGCGGCCTCGCCCTCCTCGTCGGGCTCGAGGCCCGCGCGCTCGACCTCGCGCTGGTCGTCGGGCTCGACGCTCGCGCGCTCGACCTCGCGCTCCTCGTCCGCTTCGCGGTCTGCGCGCGCGCCGACCGGCTCCGCGGGCTCGGGCGGGAAGCCGAGCCACTGCAGCGGGATCGAGACCGGCGGTCCGCTGTCGAGCGCGGTCACCTCGAACTGCTCCTGGTGCAGGCCGGGCCGGCCGCGCACCTCGATCTCGCGGCCGAGCTGCCTGCCGAGCTCCGCGCAGGCCTTGTGGGCGCGCGCGAGCAGCACCTCGGCGACGCGCGGGTGCACGCTGATCGCGATCTGCCGGCCGCAGAAGCGCGGCAGGTCCTTGCGGACCTCGCGCAGCACCTTGTGCGCCATGCTTTCGCTCGAGAGCACGTAGCCGCGCCCCTCGCAGTTCGAGCACGGCTCGCAGAGCTGCTGCACGAGGTTCTCGCGCGTGCGCTTGCGCGTCATCTCGACCAGGCCGAGCTCGGAGATCTTGAGGATGTTGGTGCGCGCCTTGTCCTGCTTGAGCGCCTCCTGCAGCGCGCTGTAGACCTTGTTGCGGTTCTCGGCGCTCTCCATGTCGATCAGGTCGATGATGATGATGCCGCCGATGTTGCGGAAGCGGAGCTGGTAGACGACCTCCTTCACCGCCTCGAGGTTGGTGCGCAGCACAGTCTCCTCGAGGTCGCGCTTGCCGACGAAGCGGCCCGTGTTGACGTCGATCGAGGTCAGCGCCTCGCTCTGGTCGATCACCAGGTGGCCGCCCGATTTGAGGAAGATCTTCTTGCCGAGGTTGGTGTCGATCGCCGACTCGATGTTGAAGTGGTCGAAGATCGGCAGCGCGCCCTGGTAGTGCTCGAGGCGCGGCTTCGGGTCCGCGACGAATCTGTCGAGGAAATCGCGCATCTCGTCGAACACGCGGCGGTCGTCGATCACGATGCGCGTGGTCTTGCTGTTCACGAAATCGCGGATCACGCGCAGCGGCAGCGAGAGCTCGGTGTAGAGCGCGCTCGGCGCGCTCGCCGACTCGCGCTTCTTCTGGATGTCGCGCCAGACCGCCGTGAGGTAGCGGATGTCGGCCTCGAGATCGGCCTCGGTCGCGTTGTCGCCCGCGGTCCGGATGATGAAGCCGAGGCCCTCGGGCCGGTGGCGCGCGACGATCTCGCGCAGCCGGCGTCGCTCGCGGTCGGAGTCGATGCGGCGCGACACGCCCACGCGCGGCGAGAGCGGCGTCACGACGAGGTGTCGGCCCGCGATCGAGATGTGCGAGGTGATGCGCGCGCCCTTGCTGCCGATCGGCTCCTTGGCGATCTGGACCACGATCTCCTGGCCCTCGCGCAGCAGGCTGTCGATGCTCGGCGGCTGGTGGCGCCCGCCGTTGCGGCCGCGGCCGCGCGCGCGCTCGGGCGCCTCGTCGCCGCCGTTCTCCTTGACCGAGTCGTCGTAGTAGTCGCCCGCGTAGAGGAACGCGGCCTTCTCGAGGCCGACGTCGACGAACGCGGCCTGCATGCCGGGCAGCACGCGCGTGACGCGTCCCTTGGCGACGGTTCCCGCGACGTTGCGCTCGCTGTCGCGCTCGATGTGGAGCTCGGTGAAGACGTTGCGGTCGATGATCCCCACGCGGGTCTCACCCGCGGAGACGTTGATCACGATCTCATTCGACATCTGCCAATCCCGCGAAGGGAGAGCGCGGGCATGCTGGCCCGGGCGCAGCTCGGCCTTCGGCTTTGGCGAGCCGGAATCCGGAGCGCTTGCCTGGTCGGCGGGGCTAGGCGGTGCGCGCGCTTCGACTGCGCGCGCGCAGGGCGGGAACAGGCTCTAAGTTACCAGATTCACGAACAAAAATGTTTACTC
>DASPGF010000296.1:0-2757 GCA_035620755.1 Myxococcota bacterium | reverse complement strand
CTCGTCGCTCGCGGCGAGGAGCCGGTCGGGCCGCGGGATGCGCCCGCCGAAGCGCGCGCAGACGCGCCGCAGGATCGCACCCGCCGCGGAGCCCGCGAGCTGCTGATAGACGACCGAGTGAATCAACGCGCGGTAGGGGTCGCCGCTCGGCTCGAGCTCGCAGGGGCCGACGCGCCGGATCACCGCGCCGAGCCGCGGGTCGCGACGCGCGAGGCTGCGGCGCGCGCGCGCGAGCAGCGCGTCGTCGAGGCGGGGCTGGGCGGCGGGACCTGCGGCCCGCTCCGAGACCGGCCGTGCGGCCCGCTGCCGGCCTGCCCGCGCACCGAGCCGCGCGGCCGCCTCGCTGGAAAAGCCCTTGGACGAGCTCGTGCCAGGTCGCATGGGCGCAGCATAACGCGCCGCTGCCGCGAAGCTTTCCGGGCCCGAAGCGCGGGCGCGAATTTTCCACTGCACGGCAGGGTCTCGTTTTCGCGCGGATCGCCGATAAGCAGCTCGGAGGCGAACCCGCACAATGAGTCAGGCGAAAGCCGGCCCGCACCCCGCGGCCGACAAGCCCGTGCAGCGCCCGGCGCCGCGCCCGCCGCTGAGCCTCGAGGAGCTGCTCGAGATCCTGGAGCGCCAGCAGCTGCTCACCGCGCAGCAGGCGAAGGAGGTCGAGGCGCGCTCGACCACGCTGCGCAGCCGCGTGCTCAAGGACCGCGTCGGATCGGTGCGCTCGCAGGCCGCGACGCGCTACGAGGTGACGCCGGCCGAAATCGTCTCGGCGATCGGCTTCCCCCACCCCGCGCGCGCACACGGCAAGCTCGACGAGGACGCGCTCGCGCAGGCGCTCGCGAAGGAAGCCGGCCTGCCCTACTTGAAGATCGATCCGCTGCGCATCGACAACGACCTCGTGGTGAAGACGCTGCCGCGCCCGTTCGCGCGACACCACGTGGTGATCCCGGTCGCGCGCGAGGGCGACACGCTCTGCGTCACGCTCACCGACCCGTTCGACACGACGCTGCGCCAGACGATCGAGGACGCGGTGCGCGCGCCGCTGCGCTACGTGGTCGCCGCCAAGAGCGACGTGCTGCAGGTGATCGACCGCGTCTACGGCTTCCGCGCGAAGGTCTCCCAGGCGCAGCACAAGCTCGGCGGCGGCCGCTCGAGCGCGCTCGTCGAGCTCGTCGCGGTGCGCAGCAACGCGGAGCTCGCCGCAGACCAGAACGACGAGCACGTGATCGCCGCGGTCGACTACCTGCTCAACTACGCGTTCGAGCAGCGCGCCTCGGACATCCACCTCGAGCCGCGGCGCGACGACGCGGTGATCCGCTTCCGCATCGACGGCATCCTGCACGACATCGAGACGGTGCCGCTCGCGGTGCACGGCGCGATCACCTCGCGCGTGAAGGTGCTCGCGGGGATGAACATCGCGGATCGCCGCCGGCCGCAGGACGGGCGGATCAAGACGCAGCGCGCGCAGCGCGAGGTCGAGCTGCGCGTGTCGAGCATGGCGACCGCGTTCGGCGAGAAGATCGTGATCCGGGTGTTCGACCCGAGCGTGCTGCTCGCCGATCTGCACGATCTCGGCTTCAGCGTCGACGAGCGCGAGCGCTACGAGCGCTGGATCACCTGTCCCAACGGCCTGATCCTCGTCACCGGCCCGACCGGCTCGGGCAAGACCACCACCCTGTACTCGACGCTGCGTTATCTCTCTGGGCCCGAGATCAACATCACGAGCGTCGAGGATCCGATCGAGATGATCGATCCGCGCTTCTGCCAGGTGCAGGTCAATCCGTTGATCGACGTGACCTTCGCCTCGGCGCTGCGCTCCATCTTGCGGCAGGATCCCGACATCATCATGGTCGGCGAGATCCGCGACACGGAGACCGCCAACATGGCGGTGCAGGCGGCGCTCACGGGCCACCTGGTGTTCTCGACCGTGCACACGCGCAACGCCGCGGGCGCGGTCACGCGGCTGATCGAGCTCGGCGTCGAGCGCTTCCTGCTCTCGAGCGTGCTGCGCGGCATCCTCGCGCAGCGCCTGATCCGGCGCATCTGCGAGAGCTGCGCGGTCGACAGCTACCTCAACGCCGAGCAGGTCGCGGCGCTCGGCATCAAGGTGCCCGTCGAGCGGCGCGACACGCTGCGCGTGCGCTCGGGCGAGGGCTGCGTGGCCTGCCGCTACACGGGCCTCTACGGACGCACGGGTGTGTTCGAGATGCTCGACGTCGGACGGCGCGTGCGCGCGCTGATCAACGAGGGCAAGGACGCCAACGAGATCCACCACGCGGGCCGCATCGAGGGCATGGAGCCACTGCGCGATGCCGCGGTGCGCAAGCTCGCGGACGGCGTCACCACCTTCGAAGAAGTGGTGCGCGTCACGGCGGACAGCGAATGAGCGCGAGCTGCAGCGACGAGCTCCAGCTGCTGATCCGCTCGGGCTGGACGCTGATCGCGCTCGAGACGAGCGAGGAGGAGCGCGCGCTCGCGATGCTCCGGCGCATCGCGCAGGCGACCGAGCGACGCCTGCTCACCTGGACGCTCGCGTCGGGTCTCGACATGAGCGAGATCGACTCGAACCTCAAGCAACGCATGGCGCGCGCCGCGGGAGGCGCGGGATCCGGCTCGCTCGACGAGGGCGTGATCGGGATCTCGTCGTTCGACCAGCCGGCGATCTTCGCGATCCTCGACGCGCACCGGCTAATCGGCGATCCGATGGCGATCCGCCGGCTGCGCGACCGGATGCCCGAGCTCGCGGCGCGGCGCCAGGTCGTC
>DASPGF010000295.1:0-4553 GCA_035620755.1 Myxococcota bacterium | reverse complement strand
GCGATCGACCTCGCCGGGCTGCGCCTGCACGCGCCCGAGATCGCGCACGACCTGCCGACCGCGGCCGCGCGGATCGTGCAGCGGGCCGACGGCTATCGGCTCACGCTCGTCGGAGGCCGGGTCACCTTCCGCGACGGCATCCCGACCGGCGAGCGGCCCGCGGGCCTGATCCGGGCCTGAACGGCGGCGGCCCCTTTCCCCGGGGGGACTACATCCCGCCTGCGGGGCTGCCGATGGGGAGGGAGCCGACGCGTCGGGAGGCCCGGGTGCAGATCAACGTCCAGGACCGCGAGATCACGGTGAAGGTGGTCTACTACGGGCCGGCCCTGTCGGGCAAGACGACCAATCTCCAGCAGCTCCACGAGCTGATCCGCCCCGAAGCGCGCAGCAAGATGGTGACGCTCGACACCACCGACGACCGCACGCTCTACTTCGACTTCCTGCCGGTCCAGTTCGGCACCCAGAGCGGCTTCTCGATCAAGGTGAAGCTCTTCACGGTGCCCGGGCAGGTGATGCACAAGTCGACGCGCAAGGTCGTGCTCTCGGGCGCCGACGCGGTCGCCTTCGTCGCGGATTCGCAGCGCGCGAGCGCCAGCGCCAACGCCTACTCCTGGCGCGACATGGAGGCGAACCTCCGCTCCAACGGGATCGACTTCGCGCGCGTCCCGAAGGTCGTGCAGTTCAACAAGCGCGACCTTCCCGACGTCAAGCCGCTGCAGGAGATCAAGGACGCGTGGGGCGAGCTGCCGACCTTCCCCGCGGTCGCGCCGCGCGGCGAGGGCGTGCTCGAGACATTTCGCGAGCTGCTCACGGGCCTCTATCGCGCGATCGACACCAAGCACGGCTTCGGCACGAAGTTCGGCATCTCCGAGCAGGACTTCCTCAAGGGCGTGTTCGCGAACATCAAGACGCCCTGAGCCCCGCACGCGCGCGATTGACACCGCGCAGCGCCGTTGATAGCGTCTCCCATCCGTTCAACTCCGTGTAACTGCAAGCGTTTCGCGAGTTTGAGCCGATTCGGGAGACCCCTCGATGCGCAAGGCGCGCCCCACGCTGCGGCTCGAGCACTCCCAGGAAGACATCCGCCACGCGATCGCGTCCGTCGAGGCCGCGCTCGCGGACATCCGCGCGGGCAAGATGGTGATCCTCGTCGACGACGCCGATCGCGAGAACGAGGGCGACCTGTGCATCGCCGCCGAGCAGATCACGCCTGAGGCGATCAATTTCATGGCCAAGTTCGGCCGCGGGCTGGTCTGCCTGTCGCTCACCGAGGACGTGCTCGAGCGGTTGAACCTCTCGATGATGGTTCCCGACCACGAGAACACCTCGGGCTATGGCACCGCGTTCACGGTCTCGATCGAGGCGCGACACGGCGTCACGACCGGGATCTCCGCGGCCGACCGCGCGCGCACGATCCAGGTTGCGATCGCCGACGGCGCGAAGCCGAGCGATCTCGCGCGGCCCGGTCACGTGTTTCCGCTGCGCGCGCGCGAAGGCGGCGTGCTGCGGCGCGCGGGCCAGACCGAGGGCTCGGTCGACCTCGCGCGGCTCGCGGGCTTCAAGCCCGCGGGCGTGATCTGCGAGGTGATGAACGACGACGGCTCGATGGCGCGCATGGGCGATCTGCTCGAGTTCAGCCGCGAGCACGCGATCAAGATCGTCTCGATCGCCGATCTGATCCAGTACCGGCTGCGCACCGAGAAGCTGGTGTGGCGCGCCGCGGAGGCGATCATGCCGACCGCGCGCGCGGGCGAGTTCCGCGCGATCGTGTTCGAGAATGCGATCGACCACGTCGACCACGTCGCGCTCGTGAAGGGCGAGATCGACCCCGAGCAGCCGACGCTGGTGCGCGTCCACAGCGAGTGCCTGACCGGCGATGCGTTCCGCTCGCTGCGCTGCGACTGCGGCGAGCAGCTCGAGGCGGCGCTCAAGATGATCGAGGCCGAGGGCGGCGGCGTGCTGCTCTACATGCGCCAGGAAGGGCGCGGCATCGGGCTCAAGAACAAGATCAAGGCGTACGGGCTGCAGGACAGCGAGGGGCTCGACACCGTGGAGGCCAACGAGCGCCTCGGCTTTCCGGCCGACCTGCGCGACTACGGCGTCGGTGCGCAGATCCTCGCGGATCTCGGCGTGCGCAGGATGCGCATGATCACCAACAACCCGGGCAAGCGCGCGGGCATCGAGGGCTACGGCCTATCGATCGTCGAGCGGGTTCCGCTCGAGATCGCCCCCAACGAGAAGAACCTCGAGTATCTCCGCACCAAGAAGGAGAAGCTCGGGCACGTCCTCCACCTGATGAGCTGATTCGCAGCGGCCCGCTGGGTCCCGGCCCCCCTCCCGCGATCGCGACAGCGATCGCCCAAAACGAAGCTGCCCCGCCGTTTCCGGCGGGGCAGCTCAAGAGAGGAGGGCGGTGGATGGATGATGGGGGGTGAGAGGTTGGACATTTCGGTCAGAAATGCCAAATCCACCGCCACTCCTACAAACTCATTCGGCTCCTTCGACTGACTCGGACTGACTGGCACCTTGGCTGTGCGAATGGCCCGAGTATGCTGCGCTTCGAGCGATTCGTCAAACCGTATTTGTGAAATCGTCGATCTTTTCGGAACGGATCAGAATTCTCATTCAATTCCAGTAACTTCAGGTAAAAGCTGAAGGTGGAGTCGAGCGTTGGGCCGCAGCGGCCGCGGCGGCTGGCCCGCAGGGCGCTTTCCGTTAGCCTCCCCCGCACCCCTGCGCGGCTCGTCGGGCCGCGCTTCCGACGGCTGGTGCACCCCCCGCGAAGCGTGGAGGCCCCTTGAGCGGACCGCGGCGATTCTGGATTCGCACCCACGGCTGCCAGATGAACGTCCACGACTCGGAGAAGGTCGCGAACCTGCTGCTCCACGACGGCTGGGAGGCGGCGCCGAGCAGCGACGCCGCCGAGCTGCTGATCCTCAATACCTGCTCGATCCGCGACAAGGCCGAGCACCGCCTCTACAGCGAGCTCGGTCTGCTGCGCGAGTGGAAGCAGCGCGCGCCGGGCCGGATCGTCGGCGTCGCGGGCTGCGTCGCGCAGCAGCAGGGCGACGCGCTGCTGCGGCGCTTCGCGCAGCTCGACTTCGTGTTCGGCACGCACAACCTGCGGCGCGTGCCCGCGCTTGCGGCCGCGGCGCTGCGCGGCGTGCGCGACGCGCAGACGCAGGAGAGCCGTGCGCTCGAGCGCTTCGATCTGCCCGCTCGGCATCCGTCGCTCGCGGGCGATCCGGCCGGGCGCGCGTTCGTGACCGTGATGGAGGGCTGCGACATGTTCTGCAGCTTCTGCATCGTTCCCACGACGCGCGGCCGCGAGATCAGCCGCCCGGGCGGGGCGATCGTCGCGGAGGCGCGCGAGCTCGTGGCATCGGGAATCCGCGAGATCACGCTGCTCGGTCAGACCGTCAATGCCTACGGTCGTCACGCGCGGCGCCGCGCTGCCGCGCGCGAGGAGTCCGCGCCGCAATCCTTCGCCGATCTGCTGCGCGAGATCGCTGCGCTGCCGGGCCTCGCGCGGCTGCGCTACATCAGCCCGCATCCGATCTTCTTCGATGCCGAGCTCGTGCGCGCGCACCGCGAGCTCGAGCCGCTGTGCCCGCACGTCCATCTCCCCGTGCAGAGCGGCTCGGATCGCATCCTCGAGCGCATGCGCCGCCGCTACGACGCCGACACCTACCGCCGCCTGGTCGGCCGGCTTCGCGAGGCCCGGCCGGATCTCGCGATCACCACGGATCTGATCGTGGGTTTCCCGGGCGAGACCGACGCCGACTTCGAGAAGACCCTCGAGCTGGTTCGAGAGGTCGAGTTCACGGACTTGTTCTCGTTCAAGTATTCGTCTCGGCCCGGAACCGCCGCTGCGCGCTTCGAGGACGCGGTTCCCGAGGCGGTCGCGCAGGCGCGCCTCGAGCGGCTGCAGGAGGTCCAGCGCGCGCTCACGCTGCGCGCCCACCGCGCGCGGGTCGGATCCGAGACCGAGATCCTCGTCGAGGGCGCGAGCCGGCGCGCGGGCGCGCAGCTCTCGGGCCGCGATCCGTTCCACCGCGTCGTCAATTTTTCAGCCGAGGCGCACGCGGTGCCTGCGCCGGGCAGCCTGATCCGCGTGCGGATCGTGGACGCGACGCCGCACTCGCTGATCGCGAGCTGGGATCGAGGCCTCGAGCGCGAGTGCATCGCCTCGGTCGTGAAGCTGCGAGGCCCCGCTGCCGATGAACGGACTGCCGCGATCGGCAATTAGCGGCGCTGGCTGCGGGCGGCCGAGGCGGGCCGCGCACGGCGCGTTGCGACGGCAGGGGCTGGAAGCGCGCGCGAGGGAGGTCGGATGCCGAAGGGCCGCATTCTGGCCGTGGACGACCAGCGCTATTTCCGCGAGCTGCTCGAGGGAATGCTCGGCGAAGCCGGCTTCGAGGTGCAGACCGCGTCGGGCGCGGAGGAGGCGCTGCGGATCCTCGAGCGCGCGAGCTTCGACATCCTGCTCACCGATCTCGTGATGCCGCAGATGGACGGCAACGAGCTCGTCCATCGCGTCAAGCAGCGCAACC
>DASPGF010000294.1:0-2988 GCA_035620755.1 Myxococcota bacterium | reverse complement strand
CCGAGCAGCGTGGCACCGGTCGCCTCGTGGAATGCGAGCTGCGGCGCGATCAGCGCCACCTTCTCGTGCGACTCGGGGATGAACAGCGCGTCGAAGTCGACGATCGGCGGCAGCGGCTGCCCTTCGGGCCCGAGCATGTTGCGCGCGGCCTCGCGCACGCGCGCGGCCGCGTCGCTCGGCAGCCGGCGCGCGTTCTGGATGCGCTTCTCGCGCTCCGCGACGAGCGCCTGCTCCTCGCGCGTGAGCAGCTCGTAGCCGACCAGGCGTCGGATCGAATCGGCGAAGTCGACCGACTGCGGATCGTAGGCGGCGAGCGCGACCACCTGGCCGCCGCGCGCCTCGATCGCATCCCAGAACAGCCCCGAGACCCCGACGCCGTACGCGTCACGCGGATACAGGATGCCGAAGCGCTTCGCGGCGAGGCTTCGCGTCGCATAGTCGGCGAGCGACTGCACCTCGTCGCTCGGCATGGTGCGCACGCGAAACACGTAGGACCGACTCGCCGCCACCTCGGGGCGCGCCGTGAGCGCGAACAGCGGCACGCGCTGCATCTCGGCGATCGCGGCCGCGGCCTCGCACTCCTTCCACAGCAGCGGTCCGATGATCGCCGCGACGCCCTGCTCGGCGAGCTCGCGCACGCCCGCTGCGGCGAGCGCGGGCGAGCCCGCGGAGTCGCGGATCTCGATGCGCAGCCGCGGCCGCTGCTCGACGGGCCGCTGTGCGTCGAAGGTGCCCGCCGCGAGCAGGATGCCGCGCAGCGCGTCCTCGCCGAACGGCGCGAAGTCGCCCGTGAGCGGCAGCACCACGCCGATCGCGCCCCGCGCGCCGCTCGTCGAGGGCAGCCCCGCGCCCGCCACGTCCGCGAAGCTCGGAAAGTACGCGGCGCGCGAGCCGTCGCTCTCGAGCTCGCGCAGCCGCTGCGCGGCGGCGTCGAGCCGCGATGCGTAGGCGGTCTCGAGCCGCAGCCGCGACGCGCTCTCGAGCTGCTTGCGCGCCGCATCGAGATCGCCGACCTCGAGCGACCGCTCGGCGGCGAACAGCCGCGCGCGCGCGGCGGGAATCTCGGGCTCGAGCTGCGCGGCGACGCGCTCGAGCTCGGCGCGGTCGAGCGGAGCGAGCAGCGCGTCGATCTGCGCGTCGATGCGCCGCTGCAGCGCATCGTCGCGCTCGCCCGCGCGCAGCGCGGCGAGCCAGCGCAGCTTCGCGACCGGATCGCGCGCGGTTGCCGCGAACATGCGCGACGCCTGCTCGCGCTCGGCTTCGCTGAGGCGCCGCAGCTGCACGCGATCGAGCGCCGCGAGCGCGGCGGCGTCGTTGCCGCGCTCGAACACGATCGCGGCCGCACCGAGGCGCGCGGAGTCGATGCGGTTGCCGTGCGGCAGGGTTCGGATCACGTACTCGTAGTGGCGCAGCGCCGCGTCGCGGTCGCCGCGCTCGAGCGCGAGCTCGGCGAGGCGGATGCTCGCGTCGCCCGAGAGCGGGCTGCGCGGCCAGCGCAGCACGAAAGCGGCGAGCGCGCGCTCGCCCTCAGCGGGATCTTCGGCGAGCCGCGTGAGCGCCTGCGCGTAGTCGCTGCGCTCGGTCTCGCTGACCGCGTCTGCGCGCGGCCCCCAGCCGCTGCAGGCGAGCCAGCCGAGTGCGGCTGTGACGATCGCGACGAGATGGGCTGCTCGCGTCATCGCGCTACTCGAAGATGTCGCGCAGCTTGTCGAGGAAGCCGCGCGACGCAGGCGCGCCGATCCCGCCCGACGCCTCGGCGAACTGCTCGAGCAGATCGCGCTGCCGCGCGCTCAAGCGCGTCGGAACCTCGACGTAGACGTGCACCAGCAGGTCACCGCGGCTCGACGATCGCAGCGTCGGCACGCCCTTGCCGCGCATGCGCAGCACCTTTCCCGACTGCGTGCCGGCGGGAATCGCGAGCCGCGCCTTGCCCTCGAGCGTCTCGACCTCGATCTCCGCGCCGAGCGCTGCCTGCGGGAACGAGATCGGCGCCGCGAAGTGGATGTCGCCGCCGCTGCGCTCGAAGCGCTCGTCGGGCCGCACCGAGATCACGACGTAGAGATCGCCCGGCGGGCCGCCCGCGACGCCCGCCTGCCCTTCTCCCGCGAGCCGCAGCCGCGTGCCCTCGTCGACACCCGGCGGCACGCTGACCGTGATCGTCTGCTCGGCCTCGATGCGGCCCGAGCCGCGGCAGTCCGCGCAGCGGCGCCGGATCACCTCGCCCGAGCCCGCGCAGCCGTCGCACGGACGACTGATCCGGAAGAAGCCCTGCTGCAGGATCATCTGACCGCTGCCGTTGCAGCGCGCGCAGGTCTCGGGCTGTGTGCCCGGCGCCGCACCGCTTCCCGAGCAGCTCGTGCAGGCGCGCATCTTCGGAATCTGGATCTGCGCCTGCAGGCCCTCGACGACATCGGCGAGCTGGATCTCGAGGTTGTAGCGGAGGTCCGCGCCGCGCTGGCCGCGCGTGCGGCGCGGCCCACCGCGCGCGGCGCCGCCGCCGAAGATGTCGCCGAACAGATCGTTGAACAGATCGGAGAAGTTTCCGAGGTCGCCGAAATCTCGAAAGCCGCCGGCGCCGCCGCCGGCGCCCGCAAAGCCGAAGCGATCGTACGCCTTGCGCTTCTCGGGATCCGAGAGGATCGCGTACGCCTCGGAAGCCTCCTTGAATCGCTCCTCGGCGGCCGGGTCGTCGGGGTTGCGGTCGGGATGGTCGGCGAGCGCCTTGGCGCGGTACGCCTTCTTGAGCTCGGCGTCGCTCGCGTCGCGCGCCACGCCGAGCACTTCGTAGTAATCGCGCCTCGCCAATGCCAAGGCCTCGAATGGTTGAATCGGCGGGGACCCGACTGGGAGGTCTCGCTCCGGTCCGGGATTCTAGCGGGAGCGCGGGTTTCGCCAGGCCGCGGAGTCAGCTCGGCTCTTCGGACGCATCGCTGCCGAGCGTCGCGTAGAGATTCTCCGTCATCTTGTAGGTGAGCGACGAGAGCTCGT
>DASPGF010000293.1:0-2344 GCA_035620755.1 Myxococcota bacterium | reverse complement strand
GTCTCGAACCAGCCGGGCGAACGGGGCCCCGGCCAGCGGCGGATCCCTCGACAGGGAGCGGAACTGCCCGGTCTCGAACCAGCCGGGCGAACGGGGCCCCGGCCAGCGGCGGATCCCTCGACAGGGAGCGGAACTGCCCGGGCAGCTAGCGGGTCGCCGCGAAGTAGCGCAGCAGATCGGTCTCGGTCACGAGCCCGACGAGCTTGCCCGACGCGACGACCGGCAGGCAGCCGATGCGCTTCTCGGCCATCAGACGCGCGGCCTCCCCGACCGGGGCGGAGGGGGAGATCACGACCGGAGGGGACGACATCACGCGCTTGATCTCCACGACCTGGAGGAATGCGCGCCGCTGCTCGCTGCCGAATTCCGTGAGATTCGAGAGCGAGGCGCGCAGCAGGTCGCGCTCCGAGACCACGCCGACCAGCGCGCCCGCGCGCACGACCGGCATGTGCCGCACGCCGCCGAGCGTCATGATATCTTCGACCGTCGACAGGGTGTCGCCCGCGCTGACCGTCACAAAGCCCGCCTGCATGATGTCACACACGCGGTCGATGTCGTCGCGCAGCGCGGGCCGAGTCTCCGTCAGCATCGAGCCTCTCCGAGTTTCGGGGATTCTACGACATGGCCGAGCCGCGAGGGAAGCGAAGAGTTGCGCCGATCAAGAATTCGCCGACGGCGACCAAGGGTAAACGCGAGGCGAACGCCGAGAATCTCGGGGCAATACCCGAGCTGATGCGGCGAGCGATCGCGCTCGGCTTAACTGGCTTTTTCACCACAGAGGAGGCAATCCGTCGCGCGATCGGCGACACGTTGCCGAAGGACTGGGCGGACTACCTCACCGAGAGCAGCGACCGCGCGCGCAGCGAATTCCTCGAGCGCCTGAGTCGCGAGATCGCGGGCCGCTTGATGGATCTCGACGTCGCCGCGCTGGTGGAGCGCCTGCTCGAAGGCCGCACGCTGAAGTTCAGCGCGGAGCTTCGGCTCAGCGACGACGCCGACGGGCGCGAGCGGACCCGCCTGCGCGTCGAGACCCGGCGCGAGGTCGGCCGCGACTGAGCGAATGGCGATCGACGCGGCGCGCTCAGTCGGCGCGCGTGCCGCCGCTCTCGCGCTTGAACGTCACGAAGGCCATGCTCGGTCGCGGCGAGGATTCGCGCATCGCGAACTGCAGGCCGTCGTAGATCCAGCCCTTGGCGACCCACTCGTTGAGCACCGCCTCGATCGTCTCGTCGGTGACGGTCGAGATCTCGACGATCTTGTACTCGACGGACACGGACCTGCCGGGCCTCCTGGGCATCTCACGCGGTGAGGCGGCCCGCGACCGCGACCGCCGCGTAGGTCGCGATCCAGTCCGCGCCGGCGCGCTTGATCGCGATCAGCGATTCGTCCATCGCGCGCTCCGCATCGAGCCAACCGCGCTCCGCCGCGGCGTGGATCATCGCGAATTCGCCGGAGACCTGGTAGGCGGCGAGCGGCAGCTCGAACTCGCGGCGCGCGTCCGCGAGCACGTCGAGATAGGGCAGCGCGGGCTTGACCATCAGCGCGTCCGCACCTTCCTCGAGGTCGAGGCGCATCTCGCGCAGCGCCTCGCGACGATTCGGCGGGTCGAGCTGGTAGCCGCGCCGGTCGCCGAACTGCGGCGCACTCTCGGCGGCCTCGCGGAACGGCCCGTAGTACGCGCTCGCGAACTTCGCCGCGTACGAGAGGATCGCGACCTGTGCGAACCCGCCCGCGTCGAGCGCCGCGCGGATCGCCGCGACGCGCCCATCCATCATGTCGGAAGGCGCCACGACGTCCGCGCCCGCGCGCGCGTGGGAGAGCGCGACCTGCGCGAGCCGCTCCACGGATGCATCGTTCGCGACCTGCCCGCTCGACACCAGCCCGCAGTGACCGTGATCGGTGTAACCGCAGAGGCAGACGTCGGTGATCACGCACAGATCCGGCTCGGCGCCCTTGATTGCGTCGACGGCGCGCTGCACGACACCATCCGCGGCGTCCGCCGCCGAGCCGCGCGCATCCTTCGCCGCGGGAACGCCGAACAGCAGCACGGCGGGAACGCCTGCGGCGCGCGCGCGCTTCGCCTCCGCGACCAGCGCGTCGACCGAGTGGCGATGGACGCCCGGCATCGACGCGACCGGCTCGCGCACGCCGCGTCCCTCGACGGCGAACAGCGGCAGGATCAGATCGTCGCGCGACAGCCGCGTCTCGCGAACCATGCCGCGCAGCGTCTCGCTGCGGCGCAGGCGGCGCAGCCGCGTCGTCGGATAGCCCATCGCTCATCTCCTCCGGGCGCGCGGCCCGTCTGCGCGCGACGCGAGCCCCGCGACGAGCGCGCGCACGCTCG
>DASPGF010000292.1:0-5482 GCA_035620755.1 Myxococcota bacterium | reverse complement strand
GGCGTCGCGCAGGTAGACGAGCTCGTTGAGGAAGCGCGCGAGCAGCAGCTCGAGGTCGGGCTCCTCGAGCGTGAGATGCCGCCGCTCGCGCGGCTCGACGGCGTCGGGCTGCTCGACGGTGGCGGCGAGCAGCGCCTGTGCGGCACCTGCGAACGCGTCCTCGAGCGTGGGGCCGCGCGCGCGGAAGCTCAGATCGCTCGTCGCGCCCTCGACGAACTCGAAGCTCGAATGCATCTTCACCCCTTCACGTTCGCGACGGGCACGAAGTGCGCGACGCGCCGCGAGAGGCCCGCGAGCTCGGTCGCCTCGACGACCTCGTCGACGTTCTTGTACGCGAAGCCCGCTTCTTCGGCGAGCCCGCGATCCGAAGGCGAGCGCACCAGGATGCCGCGTTCCTCCATGGTGTCGCGCAGCTTGCGCCCGCGCACGAGCTTGCGCGCGCGCGTGCGGCTCATGGTGCGGCCGCTGCCGTGCGCGGTGCTGTAGAAGCTCGCCGCGCCGGTCTCGAGGCCCGCGAGCAGATACGAGCCCGTCTCCATGCTGCCGCCGATGATCACGGGCTGGCCGGTCGCGCGGTACTCGTCGGGCAGCTCGGGATGGCCCGGCGGAAACGCGCGCGTCGCGCCCTTGCGATGCACGAGCAGCGTGCGCTCGCGCCCCTCGACGACGTGCCGCTCGAGCTTCGCGGTGTTGTGCGCGACATCGTAGACGCAGCGGATGCCGAGCTGCTCGGCGCTGCGCGCGAACACGTCCGAGAACACCTCGCGGATGCGGTGCAGGATCACCTGCCGGTTCGCGAACGACATGTTCGCCGCGCAGCACATCGCGGCGAGATAATCGCGACCCTCCTGCGACGCGAACGGCGCGCACGCGAGCTCGCGGTCGATGATCGGCAGGCCGAAGCGCGTCGGCATCGCGCGCAGGAACTCGTGCAGGTAGTCGGTCGCGACCTGGTGGCCGAATCCCCGGCTGCCGCAGTGGAACATCACGGCGACCTGCTCGGGGCGATCGAAGCCGAACGCGCGCGCGAGCGCGGCGTCGAAGACGCCGTCCGGATGGAGCACCTGCACCTCGAGGTAGTGGTTGCCCGAGCCGAGCGTGCCGATCTGGCGCAGGCCGCGCTCGACCGCGCGCTCGCTCACGCACTTCGGATCCGCGCCCTCGAAGCGGCCCGCGCTCTCGGTGCAGCGCAGGTCTTCCGAGGTGCCGTAGCCGTGCTTCACGGCCCACTGCGCGCCGTCGAGCATCACGTTGCAGAACTCGTCGGCGTCGACGCGCACGAAGCCGCGCCGGCCGACGCCCGCGGGCACGCGCTCCGCGAGCGCATCGACGAGCTCGCGGATGCGCGGCTTGACCTCGCTCCAGACGAGATCCGTGCGCACGAGGCGCATCCCGCAGTTGATGTCGAAGCCGATTCCGCCTGGCGAGATCACGCCGGCCTCTGGATCCATCGCCGCGACGCCGCCGATCGGAAAGCCATATCCCCAGTGCGCATCGGGCATCGCGAAGCTCGCGCCGACCACGCCCGGGAGCATCGCGACGCTCGCCGCCTGCTCGAAGACCTGATCGTCCATCTCGGCGAGCAGCTTCTCGGTCGCATACACGCGGATGGGTACCCGCATGCCCTCGCGAAAGCTCGTCGGGATCTCGTAGAGCCCGGGCTGGATGCATCGCGCCGAAGCCGGAGCCGGCATCGCTTGCTGATCCTCCGCGGCGAGATCCGGGCACGGAGCGCACGACAAACGCGCGGCGCCATCCGGGGGGCGATCCCCGCGGCGCATGTCGCGCGTGCGGAGCGCCACGACAACCCGCCCTCGGCGAGATGTTGCGTCAGATCGCGCTCCCGCTCCAGCGCCGCGCGCGAGCTGCTCGAGTCGGGCGACCTCGCACGCCGCTCTCCCCCGCTCTCATTCTCGAAGCCCTGTGGCCTTGCGCCACGGCGGCGAGGCGTCCCGACCCAACGGCGAAGCGCGGCTTCGTCGCCGGAAGCGGCGTCGATCACCGCCTCGAGCCTTCAGCCGGGGCGATCGCGCGCTGCGCGGCCGGATCGACCCAAGGGAGCGCAGTCGACGCAGCATTACACGCGCGCGTGCCGCTGGCACACCTCTTGCTTCGGTTCATTTGCGTCTGCACTCATTGGCGCGCCGTCGGACGCAGGGACATCCCGGAGTGCGTCCGATGCGGTTGGCACGGTGGGTGCCGGTGCGGTCCGGGGAGGTGTCCGCGTTGGAGATCCACTGGTCCGGTTTGGGCGATCTCGAGGAGTCGGAGCGCGCCGGGGCCGAGCGGCGGCTGCGCGCGCTCGGCGACGCCCACCGCGATCTGATCGACGTTCGGATCAGCGGGCACCGCACGCGCCACCACCGCCTCGGCGAGCAGGAGGTGCGGATCAGCGCGCTCGCGCGTGGCCGCCCGCTCGTCGCGGCGCGAACGCGCGCCGATCTCGGGCTGGCGCTGCACGACGCGCTCGACGTGTTCGAGCGCGAGCTGCAGCGACACCGCGAAAAGCGCAGGGACCTGAGCCGCTCCGGTGTCGCCGAGCCCGCGCTGCTCGGCATCGTGGATCGAATCTTTCGCGACGAGGGCTACGGATTCATCCTCACCGACGACGGCGAGCGCGTCTACTTCCACCGCAACGCGGTGAAGGAGGGGCTCGACTTCGACCAGCTCGAGGAGGCGGACCGCGTCGCGCTCAACGTCGAGGCGGGTCGCGAGGGCCTGCAGTCGACGAGCGTCGTCGCGCCGCCGCCCGGCGAGGGTTGACGCGGCGCGCGCCGGGTCGCGTGCAGGCCCGGCAACGCGCGCCGCGGAAATTGAACGGAGGAGAATGACAATGCCGGTTGGTGACTACTGCGAGAAGCCCGCCGCGACCATCCTCGGCAACGAGACGGTTCGCGCGGCGGCGCGGCGGCTGCGGGACGAGGGCCTCGGGTCGCTCGTCGTGGTTTCGGAGGGACGTCCGATTGGAATCGTGACCGACCGCGACCTCGTGATGAAGACGCTGTGCAGCCGGCTCGACCCGGGCGCGGTGCGCGTCGACGAGATCGCGTCGCGCCCGCTCGTGACGATCGAGCAGGATCGCTCGGTCGAGGACGCCGTGCGCACGATCCGCGACCACGCGGTGCGGCGCCTGCCCGTGGTCGACGACAAGGGAGCGCTCGTCGGCATCGTCTCGGCCGACGATCTGCTCGCGCTCGCCGCGGGCGAGCTCAGCGGACTCGCCGTCGCCGCGCGCGCGCAGCGCCCGAGCGGCAGCGGCTGTGGGAGGCAGGCGCAATGATGACCGTCGCCGAGCACTACCAGAAGGGAGTTGCAACCATCCTCGCGGGCGCGACAGCGCGCGACGCCGCCGATGCGATGAAGGCGCGATCCGTGGGCTCGTTGGTCGTGATGCGGGACGGAGCTCCCGCGGGCATCGTCACGGATCGCGATCTTCTCGAACGCGTCGTCGCGGATGGCAAGGACGCGGGCGCGACGGCCGTCGCCGACGTGATGAGCGAGCCGCTGCAGGTCGCGAGCCCAGCCGATCCGCTCGAGCGCGTCGTCGAGCTGATGTCGGCGCACGGCATCCGGCGGGTGCCGGTGGTCGCGAACCGCGAGCTCGTCGGCATCGTCGCGCTCGACGACGTGCTCGCGAAGGTGAGCGAGGAGCTCAGCGACCTCGCCGAGGGTGCGCGACGCGAGGTCGGTGGCGCCCAGCGCGCCGCGCGAACGCGCGAGCTCGCGCGCGATCTCGGCGAGCGACTCCGCGAAGCGGGCAGCCAGATCGAGCAGCTCGGCTCCGACGCCAAGCACAGCCTGCTGCGCGAGCTCGACGGGCTGCGCGAGCGGATTCGCAGCCGCAAGGGCTGACGGGCCGCGCGTTCAGCTCTGCCAGCAGGGCGCGCACGCGGCGCGCAGGTCGATCTGCGCGCTGCGCGAGGCCCCGGTGTCGCAGTAGAACGCCGCGCCCTTGCAGCCGAGCTCGCGAGCGAGCTGGATCCAACCGACGAGCGCGTCGGGCGCCGCTGCGCGCGCGGGGTCGAGCTGCACGGTCTTGGAGACCGCGCCGTCGACGTGGCGCTGCAGCGCGGCCTGCATCGCGAGCTGGTCCTCGGGCGCGATCTCGACGGCGCGCCGCAGCAGTGCTCGGTCGCCATCGCTCAGCCCCGGCAGCGCGCGGTAGGGCGTTCCCGCCGCGAGCGCGTCGAGCGCGGCCTTGAGGTCGGCCGTGCGCTGCGCGAGCCAGTCGAGCAGCGGCGTATCCGTCCACTCGAGGTCGCCGTGCTCGGTGCGCAGCGCGACGCGCGGCGCGAGGAATGGCTCGATGCCGGGCGAGCAGCCCGCGAGCAGGCACAGCGTACCCGTCGGCGCGAGCGCGCGCGTCGTCGCGTTGCGGCGCGCGGGGCCGGATTCCCAGGCCGGGAAGGGTCCGCGCTCCGCGCCGAGCGCGGCCGTCGCCGCGTCGGCCTCGCGCGCGATCAGCGCGACCACGGAGCTCGCAAACGCGCGTGCTTCGGGCGCGTCGTAGCGCAGGTTGCGCTGCAGCAGCACGTCCGCGAGGCCGAGCACGCCGAGGCCGATCTTGCGCGTTCGCTGCGCGGCGAGCGCGATCTCGTGGTCGGGCCAGGCGTTGACGTCGAGGGTGTCGTCGAGGAAGCGCACCGCCGCGCGCACCGCTTCGCGCAGGCTCGCTTCGTCGAGGGTGCCTTCGCGCGAGGTGAACGCGGGCAGCGGCAGCGAGCCGAGCACGCAGCTCTCGCCCGAGAGCAGCGGCTGCTCGCCGCACGGGTTCGTGGCGCGCAGCCGCCCGAGCGCGGGCGTGGGGTTGTCCGCCTCGATGCGGTCTGCGAACAGCAGCGTCGGATTGCCGGTCGCGAGGATGCTCCGAGCGAGCTCGCGCAGCAGCTCGCCCGCGGCAACTTGATTGACTCTGCGACCCGCGTGCTGCAGCGGCCACATCGCGCCGTCGCGCGCGGCGCGCAGCAGTGCGTCGCTGATCGCGACCGCGAACCCGAGCTGGGGAAAGCGCTCGGGCGCCGCGCGCTTGGCGCGCACGAACTCGACGATGTCGGGGTGGTCGTCGCGCAGGATCGCGAGGTGCGCGCCCGCGCGCCGCCCCGCGAGCGCCATCACGTGTGCCGAGCGTGCGAACAGCTCCGCAAACGCGACCGGGCCCGGCGTGCGCCCACCCGAGCGCGCGATCTTCGTACCGCGCGCGCGCAGTGCCGAGAACTCGATGCCGATGCCGCCCGAGCCCTGCTGGATGCGCGCGGCGCGCTGCAGCGTGCCGTAGATCGAATCGAGCGAGTCCTCGACCTCGAGCGCGAAGCACGCCGCGAGCTGGCCGCCGCGCCCCGCGTTCGCGAGCGTCGTGACGCTCGGGAGGAACCGTCGTTCGCCGATCAGCGCCGCGAAGCGCTCGGCCCACTCGCCGCGCGAAGCCGCGGGCTCCGCCTCCGCGACCGCGCGCGCGACGCGCTCGCCCACCTGCGCGAGCGAG
>DASPGF010000291.1:0-2629 GCA_035620755.1 Myxococcota bacterium | reverse complement strand
CAGAGGTCGGAGAGATCGCCGCTCGCAGCGCGGCTCTCGACGACCGGGCAGCTCGGAAGCGCCGCGCGCAGCTGCTCGGCGCGGCGCGCGAGCGGCGTCTGCTCGAGGCGCGCGAGCTGCTCGAGCAGCCGTTCGAGGCTGCGGGTATCCGCGACGAGCGCCGCGCCTTCCGGCCAGCGCTCGCTCGCGTCGATCTCGCCGCACGCGCTCGCGAGCCCCAGCGCGAGCGCGAGCGCGGCCGCGAGCTGGAGCGGGATGCGCGCGGGAATCGGAGAGCGCGGATGGCTCATGGCTGGACGCACACTCCTCGATGCGATCTGCATCGGAGCGGGTCTCCGGCCGCTTGAGCTGCGCGCGGGTGGATCGCGCCCCGCACCTCAACTGCTTCGCGCGCGGCGCCGATACGCGCCGTCGATGGCGAGCGCGCAACCGACCGTGGAAGCAGACGTGGACACTCCGATAACGCCAGGCGATCCGCCGCGCCATGCGGCACGGCCGGCCGAGGCGCGGCCGGGCGCTCGCGGCTGCCGCTCGCGCGAGGTGCTCGGCATGCGCGTCGATGCCACGAGCTACCGCGAGACCGCCGAGGCCGTCGCCGAGCTCGTGGCGCACGGGGAGGGCGGCGCGGTCTGCGTCGCGACGGTCCACATGGTGATGGAGGCCTTCGACGACCCGGCATTTCGCGGCATCGTGAACGCCGCCGACCGCGTGACACCCGATGGGGTTCCTCTGGTCTGGGCGCTGCGGTGGCTCGGCGTCGAGGAGGCCGAGCGCGTCTACGGGCCTTCGCTGCTCAGCGCGCTCTGCGAGCTCGCGCGCGAGCGCGGCCTCTCGGTCGGCTTCTACGGCGGCTGCCCCGAGGTGGTCGACGAGCTCGTGCGGCGCAGCTGGGCGCGCTTTCCCGGGCTCGATGTCGCGTTCGCGTTCGCTCCGCCGCACCGGCCGCTGAGCGCTGAAGAAGACCGGAAGGTCGTCGACGGCATCTCGGCGTCCGGCGTCGACATCCTGTTCGTCGGCCTCGGCTGCCCGAAGCAGGAGCGCTGGATCGCGGCGCATCGCGCGTCACTCGATTGTGTGATGGTCGGAGTCGGCGCAGCGTTCGACTTCCACGCGGGCGCGAAGCCGCAGGCGCCCGCATGGCTGCAGGCGTGCGGCCTCGAGTGGCTGTTTCGCCTCGGCTGTGAGCCGCGGCGGCTGTGGCGGCGCTACCTGCTCGGCAACCCGCGTTTCATGATCCATTTCGCGCGCCAGTGGTCGAGGCAGCGCTGATGGTCCGTGCGAACCGCGTGCTCGTCACGGGTGCGGGGGGCTTCATCGGCCACCACCTCGCGAGCCGCCTCGTGGCCGACGGCTACTGGGTGCGCGGCGTGGACATCAAGTACCCGGAGTTCGAGCCGACGCGCGCGCAGTCATTCGAGATCCTCGACCTGCGCCGCTGGAGCGACTGCCTGCAGGCGACGCGCGAGATCGACGAGGTCTACAACCTCGCCGCGAACATGGGCGGCATCGGCTTCATCGAGACCAACAAGGCCGAGATCACGCGCGACAACTCGCTCATCAACCTGCACATGCTCGAAGCGGCGCGCGTCAACGAGATCAGCCGCTTCCTGTTCACCTCGTCCGCGTGCGTCTATCCCGGCTACCGCCAGAATTCTCCCGACGTCACGCCGCTCGCCGAAGAGCACGCCTATCCGGCCGACGCCGAGGACGGCTACGGCTGGGAGAAGCTGTTCGCGGAGCGGCTGTGCCGCCACTACCGCGAGGACTACGGCCTCGAGACGCGCGTGGTCCGCTTCCACAACATCTTCGGCCCGCTCGGAACCTTCGAGGGCGGCCGCGAGAAATCGCCCGCCGCATTCTGCCGCAAGATCGCGCTCGCGTCGGAGAACGACAGCATCGAGGTCTGGGGCGACGGCAAGCAGACGCGCTCCTATTGCTACATCGACGACTGCGTCGAGGGCATCTGCCGCCTGATGCGCTCGGACTACCGCGAGCCGCTCAACCTCGGCCAGGATCGGCTGGTCTCGATCGACGAGCTCGTCGACATGGTCGCGGCGGCCGCGGGCAAGTCGATCAAGAAGCACTACGACCCGGGCAAGCCCCAGGGCGTGCGCGGTCGCAACAGCGACAACAGCCGGCTGCGCAGCGTGCTCGGCTGGGTGCCCCAGACGAGCCTCGAGCGCGGCATCGAGATCACCTACCGCTGGATCCACGCGCAGCTGAAGGCGCGCGGCGACATCGCCCGATAGCCGACCGCCGCCGATCGGGGACGGCCGACCGAAGCTTCGCCGATCGGGATGCCACCGACCGGGGCGGCACGCCAGCGGGCGGCTGGCGCCTCGCGGCCCGAGGCCGGCGTGCCGCCGCGGAGCCGGCACGCGGGCTGCGCGCGGCGAATCACCGCGCGGCGTCGTGCATCTCGGCGGCCAGCTGCACGCTAAAGAGGGGGGGCGTGCGCGCCGATATCGCGGCCACGGCGCGGTGCGTGCGGCGCCGTGCCGGCGATCGGGCGAACGGCGCGCGGTGAAGCCATGCTGAGCACGGCGAAACTTCGGGTGAGACGGGCGCTGAAGCTCGAGTTCGGCTGGCTCGAACGCATGGTGATCGAGGTCGGCGACGTCCGGGAGCT
>DASPGF010000290.1:0-6193 GCA_035620755.1 Myxococcota bacterium | reverse complement strand
AGCAGCTGCGTGGTGCCGCTGAGCGCGCGCTCCATCAGCTCGTCCTTCACGCGGCCGTCGTCGGTCTTGAGCGCGCGCTTCAGGTCGATCGCAATCGCGGTGGCGAGCTGGCCGACCTCGTCGTGCAGGTCGCGCGAGATGCTCTTGCGCTCGAGCTCCTGCAGGTCGATCAGGCGCGTCGAGAGCGCACGCAGCCGCTTCTCGGACGCCGCGATCTGCTGCTCCTGCAGCTCGCGCACCGCGCCCGCGCGCGCGAGACGCCAGCTCACCGCGATGAACAGTGCGCCCGCGAGCACGGAGAGCGCCGCGATGCGCCGGAAGGCCGCGCTCGCGTTGGCGTACAGCAGCCGATTCGGGACGAACGAAACCACCGACAGCGCGAGGTCCGACTTCGCGATCGCGGAGTCGCCGCGCAGCGCCGGCGCGATCGCGTGGTGGGTGAACATCCCCTCCTCGACGAGGAACGAGCCGTCGCCCGCGCTCTGAATCGCCGCCCAGGCCTCGGGATGTTCTTCGGCAAACGTCGGCTCGCGCCCGAACATGAAGCCCCAGGAGCGGTCGCCGCCCGGCGCCTCGAGGTAATAGCCCTGGTGGTTGACGAGCGCCGTCCAGCCGCGCAGCTGCTTGGCGCTGCTCGCGAGCGACTCGAGGATCGCCCCGCCCAGGTAGTTGAAGATCAGCATGCCGCGCATCGCCCCGTTCAGGTCGAACACGGGCGTGGCGAGGCGCAGCACGGGCTTCCAGGGCATCTCGATCGCGCCGTGCTCGATGTTGAGGTCGAACTGCGAGATGTACACCTGTCCGCGTTGCAGATCACGCGCGCGCGTGAAGTAGTAGCGGTCCGACTTGACCTGCAGCTCGGCCTCGGGGACCGCGACCGGCGCGCCCGCGTTGCAGTTGACGCGGATCCGCTCGTGGCCGTCCGTCCCGAGCAGCCGGATCTGGTCGAGTGTAGCGCCGACGCTGCAGAAGTGGACGTACTCGCGCTCGAGCGCCTCGCGACCGACGCCATCCGCGAGAGCATCCCGCAGCTGCTGCTGCTCGGCGAATTGCAGCAGGATCGCCGCCGCGGACTCGAGCTCGCGCTCGATGATCGCCTTCTGGAACTTGCCGAGATCGTCCGCAGCCTGCCGGGCGAGCTGGCGATCGCTGCCGCGATCGCGCGCGTACAACAGCGCGAGCCCCGCGCCGCCCACCGCGAAGGTGAGCGCAACCGGCAGCGCGACGCGGCGAACTACCCGCCGAGAGAACGAAGTCTGTCGCTCCGCGTCGCGCCGCATGTCTACCCGCCTGGTGGCGTGGCATCATACCCCACTTCCCGATCGCACGATCCGCGTTTGTAGGAATCGAGCTACAGCAATTCGATGGCTCGATCGACGAGAAAAATGCTCGTGTCGGGGCGTAGCATGTCGATTCAACGATGCATTCTACTCGCCAACGAGCCCGATCCGATCAGAGGCTGCGATGACCGTCAGTTGGCTGCGGCGCCGCGCCGCAATCTCGATTCTCACCGCGCTCGCGAGCCCATCGCTCGCAGCCGACACCGATTCCGCGGACACTCACATGCTCCAGAGTCCGGGGCTCCAAGTGGATCGCGGTGACGTCGATTGGGGGCTCGGTCCCAATACAGCCGACGAGCTGCCCGCGATTCCAGCCGCGAAGAAGGGCGACCGGACGCCGTTCGACATCTACCGTTACGCGGGAAAGGCGGGCAGCTCGTTCGGGGACACGAGCCTTCCGCTGCCGTTCGCCGACTGGGTGCGGTTCAACGTCGATCGCAAGCCCGAGCTGATGCGCGACGTTCGCACCTACATGGCGAGCCGCTACGCGTTCTCGGGCGAGGCAATCCCGGGCGCCGCGATGTCCGGCGGCAAGCGCGTGATGGCCGGACCGGTCGCACGCCTGCCAGAGGGCGCACGAAGCTGGGAAGCGCTTTCGGCGATGTCGCCACAGCAGATCCGCGATCGCGACGTATTCCCCTACAAGCCGCTCGCGCATCCGCTCGCGACGACCGCCCACATGGTGTTTCCGGACAGCTGGACGCGAGTGCACCCCGAGCACGTGCGCATGGACATGGACCACGATTTTCCGGACGCCTACCTGCCCGAGTTCCCCCCGCCGATGTTTCTCACGACCCACAAGGAGCTCGGCGACGTCACGCGCGGTCAGGAGATCACGCTCTCCAACTACTACGCGATCTTCGACGGACTGCTCACGGGCGAGCAGATGGACGGGCTCAAAGAGCTGCTGCGGCCGACCGCGACCACGTGGTTCAACCACACGACCCATCGCATCACCGAGCAGCCCAGCGCGGGCGTGGCGTGCTTCTCGTGCCACGTCAACGGCCACACCAACGGGGCCTTCGAGCTCGCGCCCGACTCGCGGCCGAATCAGTCGCGCCTGCGCGTCGATACTCCGACGATGCGTGGAAACTTCAACATGATGCAGCTCTCTTCGAAGCGCTCGATCCGCAGCATGGACCACTTCTCGGAAGTCGAGGAGTACTTCGACGGCGACGCGCCGAGCCTCGGCGGCCCGATCGGACTCGCGAACCGCCAGCGCGTGCTCACCAACCGGATGGGCGATTTCAACGCGGTCCTCGACAACCCACCCGCGCCGAAGCTCGGCCCGCTGATGCGGCTGGATCGACGCCTCGCGACCGAGCAGGAGCTGCGCGGCGAGGAGCTGTTCCACGGCAGAGCCCAGTGCAGCACGTGCCACTACGGGCCGCAGTTCACCGACGACTACATGCACGACCTCCAGGTCGAGCGCTTCTATGTGGGGCGTCCCGAGGGTCCGATCAAGACCTTCGGCCTGCGCGGCATCAAGGATTCTCCCCCCTATCTGCACGATGGAAGGCTGCCCACGCTCCACGACAGCGTCGAATTCTTCAACCTCGTCTTCGAGCTCGGATTGACGCCGTCCGAGAAGGACGACCTGGTCGCCTACCTGATCTGCCTCTGAGGAGCCGAGAGAGCATGTACACCCAGGCGAAATGGACCCGCGCGAAGATCGAGGACGCGGCGCGGCTTCCCGCGGCTGCGGCGCGCGTGCCGCAGCCCGCCGCGCCGCGTGCGATCGCGCCGATCGGCGCCGTGCTTCAGCAGCGGCTGCGCAGGCTCGCGCCGACGCTCGCGCCCGCCTCGCTCGCGCTGGTCTACGTCTGGTTCGGCGCGATCAAGCTGATCGGAGCGAGCCCCGCCACACCGCTCGTCGTCGCGCTGCAGCAGAAGACCCTGCCGATGTTCGAGCCCGCGACCTTCCTCGCGCTGCTCGGCGCGGCCGAGGTCGCGATTGGCGCGCTGTTCCTCGTCGAGCGGCTGCGCGCGCTCGCGCTCGCGCTGTTCGCGCTCCACATGCTCGCGACGCTGCTGCCGCTGGTTGTGCTGCCGAGCATCGCGTGGCGGGGGCTGCTGCTGCCGACGCTCGAGGGGCAGTACATCATCAAGAACGTCGCGCTGATCGCGCTCGCCGTCGGCATCGCCGCGGGCTTCCGGCCGCCCGCGGACGACCGGAAGCGCGCGCGCGAAGCGGAAGCCGGCCGCGAGCTGCGCGAGCGCTGAGAGCCGCGCGCATCCCGCGAAGCGCGGACCCGCCGGCACGCTGTGTCGCGCGTGCGACGAAGCGATGCGCTCAGATCGGCGCGTAGCGCCGACTCGCCTCCTCGGGCGTGAGCTTCGCCGCCTTCGCGATGCGCGCGAGCATCGCGGCGTCGGCGAGATCCTCGGCGGTGATCCGCTCCTGCAGCGCAAGCGCGTTGCGATACGAATCGGCACCCACGTCCACCTGCCGCACGCGCGCGCGGCCCGTGCGCGGGTCGAGGATCTCCGCGAACGGGATCGGCACGATCGCACCGGCCTGCCGCGTGACGAGCGCGCTCGAGTGCCCGTCGAGCAGGCAGCGCACCGCTCCGACGCCGAGGTCGCGCGTGTAGTCGCGGTCGAACGCGGTCGGATAGCCGCAGCGCACCTCGTAGCCGACGTCCTTCTCGCCGATCGTCACGCTCACGCCGCGGCTCGCGAGCGACGCGCTCACCGCCTTGCGGAGCACGCTGCCGAGCGGGATCTCGGCGAGGCGGATGTGGCCGTGCTCGTCGCGCGGAACACCCGCGAGGATCGGATCCCCCTCGTCGAGGTGCTCGGCGATTCCCTCGGCGATCACCGCGACGCCGTCGGGCCGCCCGTCGGCGAGTCGGCGCACGATCGCTCCCTCGAGCGTTCGCACCACGTCACCCATCTGGATCGGGCGCTTGCTGAAATCCTCGGGGATCAGCGCGATCGGCGCGCCCGCGGCCTTTCCCGCGCCGATCGCGAGATGGCCCGCGCTGCGGCCCATCATCACGATGAAGAACCAGCGGCGCGTGGTGCGCATGTCCTCGAGGATGCGCTCGACGACCGCGGTGGCGTGCTCGCGCGCGGTCTCGAAGCCGAAGGTGGGGATTCCGGGCGGCAGCGGCAGATCGTTGTCGATCGTCTTCGGCACGTGGACCACGCGAATGCGCCCCTGCGCGGCCTGCGCGATGCGCGCCGCGGAGCTCGCCGTGTCGTCGCCGCCGATCGTGATCAGCGCGTCGATGCCGAGCGCGTCGAGCGCCTTCACGCAGTTCGCCACGGTCTCGGGCGATTTCGTGGGGTTCGCGCGCGAAGTGTAGAGCAGCGAGCCGCCCTGGAGATGGATGCGGTCGACGGCCGCGCGATCGAGCGCCAGCACCTGGCTCGTGTCGCCCGTCATGATGTGCCGGAACCCCTCGAAGATGCCGATCACGCGATGTCCGCCGCGCAGCGCGACGGTCGCGGCCGCGCCGATCACGCCGTTGATGCCCGGCGCGGGGCCTCCCCCGACCAGGATTCCGAAGGTGCTCGTCGCTTTCATCGAACCACTCCCGTGAACGGCGTGCGAAGCGTCCGGCTCGACGCCGCGGGCCGCCCGGCGGCCGGGCGCCCGAGCCGGCGCGCTCCGGTATCCCACCGGCAGCGCCGTCGAGCCAAGGCGGGAAATGTACTCATCGGTTACGCTCGCGGCCATCGCCGCCGGGGCGCACTGTGCGGCCGCGAGGAGGTGCGCGTTGCTGACCGCGATCACGCTCGGCTTCGTCGTGGGGCTGCGCCATGCGTTCGACCCGGACCACGTGGTCGCGGTGTCGGCGATCGCGGCGCGCCACCGGAACCCCTGGACCGTGTCGTGGATCGGTGTCAGCTGGGGAATCGGCCACAGCTTGATGCTGATCGCGGCGGGATTCGCGGTGATCGCGCTGCGCGTCGCGATCCCGCACGGCCTGCTCGCATCCGCCGAGGCGGGCATCGGTGGGCTGCTGATCGCGCTCGGCGCGACCAACCTGCTCGCGGCCGCGGCGCGCATCGACGCGAGCCCGCGCAGCCGCTCCGGGCTGCGCTCGGTGCTCACGCGCTCGGGCCTGATCGGCGTCGCGCACGGACTCGCGGGCAGCGGCACCGTCACGCTGCTCGCGCTCGCCGCGATGCCTTCCTCGGAGCTCGCGATGAGCTACGTCGCGTCGTTCTGCGTCGGCACCATCGGCGGCATGGTGGGCTTCTCGTTGCTGCTCGGCGCGCCCGTCGCGCTGTTTCGCGAGCGCGACCTCGTGCAGCGCCTCGCAGCCGCGGGGACGGGCGCGATCTCGATTGCGCTCGGGGCGCTGATGATCTGCGAATTTGCGCGCGGCTGAGGCGACGCGCAGCGCGCCCGATCGATGCGCGGCCGCCCTGGGAACGCGGCGATGAGCGAGCTGTTGAACGCCAAGACGGTGCGCGCCTGGGGCGAGCGCTTCTCGAACTGGGGTCGCTGGGGCGACGACGACTGGCTCGGGACGCTGAACTTCATCACGCGCGAGCGCGTGCTCGCCGCGTGCGCGATTCCGCGCAGCGGACGCGTGATTTCGTGCGCGCTGCCGATCGACGCGCCGCAGCCCGCGGCGCGCGGCGCGTCCGAGAGCGCGCCGCTGCCGCTGCCGTGCGCGACCCAGTGGGATGCGCTCGCTCGCGTGTCGTACGACGGCAAGATCTACAACGGCTACGAGCTCGCGAGCCTCTCGATCGACGACCTCGCCGAGCGGCGCTTCGATCAGACGCGCGGCGGCGTGATCGGGCGCGGCGTGTTGCTCGATCTTCCGCGCTTCGCGCGACGACCCTGGCTCGAGAACGGCTGCGCGATTCGGCCCGCGGACCTCGATGCCTGC
>DASPGF010000289.1:0-4692 GCA_035620755.1 Myxococcota bacterium | reverse complement strand
GCGGGGATCCTTCACGCGCCGAACGCTACACCAGCCCGGCCAACAGGGCCCCGGGCAGCAGCAGATCACTCATCGGCGAGCGGACCTGTCCGGGCTAGCGGGCGCGGCGTGCCGCGGCGAACCGCGCGTGCAATCGCCGTGCGGAGATCTAAAGTCGCGGGCGCATCGGCGAGCGGGTGATCACGCTCGCGCCGCGGCTCGGAGGGCTTCCATGAAGGCAGCGGTCTGCCGCAAGTTCGGAGCGCCGCTCGAGATCGAGGACGTCGAGCTCGCGCCGCCCTCGCGCGCCGAGGTGAAGGTCCGCATCCACGCGTGCGCGATCTGCCACTCGGACATCCACTGCGTGGAAGGCGCGTGGGGCGGCGAGCTACCTGCCATCTACGGTCACGAGGCCGCGGGCATCGTCGAGCAGGTCGGCGAGGGCGTCGGCGCGGTCAAAGCCGGCGATCCCGTCGTCGTCACGCTCGTGCGCAGCTGCTATCGCTGCGCGCTGTGCGCGCAGGGGCTGCACGCGTGCTGCGAAGCCGAGTTTCCGCTCGACGCCGCGAGCCCGCTGCGCAGCGCGCGAGACGGCGCGGCGATCGACCACGGGCTGCGCACGGCCGCGTTCGCGGAGCACGCGCTCGTCCACGAATCGCAGCTCGTCGCCATTCCGCGCGACGTGCCGCTCGACCGCGCCGCGCTGCTAGCGTGCGGCGTGATCACGGGCTACGGCGCGGTCGTCAACACCGCGAAGGTGCCCGCTGGTGCGAGCGTCGCCGTGATCGGCACGGGCGGCGTCGGGCTCAACAGCGTGCAGGCCGCGGCGATCTCGGGCGCGCACCCGATCATCGCGATCGATCCGAGCGAGCCGAAGCGCGCGGCCGCGCTGCGCTTCGGCGCGACCCACGCGCTCGATCCGACGAACGCGAAGCTGCGCCGCGAGGTCAAGGCGCTGACGAGCGGGCGCGGCGTGGATTTCGCGTTCGTTGCGGTGGGCGCGAAGCAGGCGGCCGACGCTTCCTACAAGCTGATCGCGCGCGGCGGCACGGTCGTGCTCGTGGGCATGCCGCCGCTCGGCGTGAAATCCGAATTCGACGTGACGCTGTTCGCGAGCGCCGCACAGCGGATCGTCGGCTCGACGATGGGCGGCGCGGACATCCAGACCGCGATCCCGACGCTCGTCGACCTCTACCGCGAGCGAAGGCTCAAGCTCGACGAGCTCATCAGCGCGCGCTATCCGCTCGAGTCGATCAACGAGGCGATCGCGTCGGTACAACACGGCAGCGCGCTGCGCAACGTCATCGTCTTCGACTGATCCGATCCCATTGCTCAACCGATCCGGAGGACTTGCGATGGCGACGCGATGCGCGTGGGCGCCACTCTGCGCGAGCTTCGCGCTCGCGATCGCGGCGTGCAGCGAGCCCGCATCGCGCGCGCGCAGCGTCGAAACGATCGCCGACGAATACCTCGCCGCACTGCTCGAGCGCCATCCCGAGATGGGCACCTACTACGGCATTCCCGGCTCGCGCCACGATCGCCTCACCGACAACTCGCCCGCGGCGCTCGCCGCGTGGCACGCGCGCGAGGAGGCGTGGCTCGACGAGCTCGAGCGCGTCGACGCGCCCGACGCGATCGGCAGCCGCGACTGGGTGACCTACGGCATCCTGCGCGAGACGCTCGAGGCGTCGATCGGCGCGCGCGTCTGCCGCGACGAGCTCTGGTCGGTGAGCAGCGCGACGGGCTGGCACAGCAATCTGCCCTCCGTGTTCGAGATCCAGCCGGTCGACACCGCCGAGCTGCAGCAGCAGGCGCTCGATCGGCTCGCGAGCCTCGCGCGCTATGTCGATCAGGAGATCGAGAATCTGCGCGCGGGGCTCGACGAGGGCTTCAGCGCGCCGCGCCGGCTCGTGCCCGCGGTGATCGCGGAGAGCCGCGCGCTGCTCGACGACGCAAGCCCGCTGCTCAGCCCCGCCGCGCGCGCGGGCGACCCCGCATTCGGCGCGCGCGTGCGCGAGGTGTTCGACGGCGAGGTCGCGCCCGCCGTGCAGCGCTACGCGGCGTTCCTCGAAGAGGCGTACCTGCCGCGCGCGAGAGAGAGCATCGCGGTGAGCGCGAACCCAGAGGGCGAGCGCTGCTACCCCGCCGCGGTGCGCTACTTCGCGACCCTCGAGCCCTCGCCCGCGGAGATCCACGCGCTCGGGCTCGCGCAGATCGCGGCCATCCGCGCCGAGATGCAGGCGCTGATGGATGCGCACTTCGCGGGCGAGAGCATCGCGTCGCTGCTGCCGAAGCTCAGCGCGGAGCCGCGCTTCACGTTCCGCACGCGCGACGACGTGCTCGAGTACTCGCGCGCCGCGCTCGGCGCCGCGCGCGAGCGCATGCTCGACGCGTTCGGCGCGCTGCCCAAGGCGGGCGTCGAGATCAAGCCCTACCCCACCTACCGCGAGAACAGCGGCACCGGCGAGTACCATCCATCGTCGGAGGACGGCACGCGGCCCGGCATCTTCTACATCGCGGTCGTCAACCCCGAGCGGCGCTCGATCGCGGGCCAGCTCTCCGTCCTCTACCACGAAACCTATCCGGGCCATCACCTGCAGGGCGCGCTCGCGCTCGAGCTCGGCGACCGGGTGCACCCGCTCGCGCGCTATCTCGACAAGAGCGGCTTCGGCGAGGGCTGGGCGCTCTACGCGGAGCGCCTCGCGGACGAGCTCGGCCTCTACCCGGGGCCGCTCGACGAGATCGGCATGCTCTCCGATCAAGCCGCTCGCGCCGCGCGCCTCGTCGTCGACAGCGGACTGCACACCCTGGGCTGGACGCGCGAGCAGGCGGTCGACTACATGCTCGCCAACACGGCCTGGTCGCCCGGCGACATCGAGGCCGAAGTCGATCGCTACATCGCGTGGCCGGGCCAGGCGACCGCCTACATGCTCGGGATGCTCGAGATCCGGCGCCTGCGCGAGCTCGCAGAAGCGGAGCTCGGCGAGCGCTTCGAGCTGCGCGCGTTCCACGACCGCGTGCTCGAGAGCGGCAGCGTCACGCTGCCGATGCTGCGTGAATCGATCGAGCGCTGGATCAGCGAGACCGCCGAAGTCTCCTTACGCCGGCGCGCTCGAGTAGAATTTCGCGATGGCGGAATCGAGCGGCTCGGCGCGCTGGCTGCACGGCCCGGTGCCGGATCTCCTGCTCGGCTGCGGGCTGATCTACGCGGTCTACTTCGCCGCGGCGCTGTACGCGGGACCGCAGATTCGCGAGGTCGCGCCCGAGACGCTGCTCGCGCTCGGAACGCTCGTGCTCGGCGCTCCGCACTACGGAGCGACGCTGTTGCGCGTCTACGAGGACGGCAAGGATCGGCGCGAGTATCGCTTCTTCGGCACTTGGGCAAGCCTGCTCGTAGCGGTCGTGTTCGCGATCGGCGTCTACGACGTGCGCGTGGGATCCTGGATGCTCACGCTGTATCTCTCGTGGAGCCCGTGGCACTACAGCGGCCAGAACTACGGGATCGCCGCGATGTTCCTCGGCCGGCGCGGCGTGCCGATCTCGAAGCTCGCCAAGCGCTGCCTGCACGCGACGTTCCAGCTCTCGTGGGCGATGGTGCTGCTCGCGATCCACTCGGCTGTACCGTCCGCGAGCTACGCACCCGTCGAGCTCGCCGCGAGCGACTACGTGTTCATTCCGCTCGGAATCCCGACCGCGGTCGCGGCTCCGCTGCTGTTGCTCACCGCGATCACCTACCTCGTGGCGAGCGCGATCGCGATCGCGCTGATGCGACAGGCCGCGGGCTGGCGCGATCTGCTGCCGACCCTCGCGCTGATGCTGGTGCAGGCGTTCTGGTTCTCGATTCCCGTGCTCGCGCGCGCAACGGCCACCGGAACCGATCTCGATCCGTTCGATCCACGCTACGCCGACTACACGTTCTACTGGATCGCATTCGGCCACTTCATCCAGTACCTCTGGGTGACGGTCTACTTCGCGAAGTCCGCGGGCAGCGCGCGAAGCAGCGCGCGCTATCTCGGGAAGTCGCTGCTCGTCGGAAGCGCGATCTGGGGAGCGCCGCTCGCGCTGTTCGCTCCGGAGGTGCTCGGGGTACGCGCGTTCGATGCGGGCCTTGGCGTGTTGATCGCGTCAGCCGTGAACATCCACCACTTCATCCTCGACGGCGCGATCTGGAAGCTCCGAAAGGGAGCCATCGCGCGCATCCTGCTGCGCGCGCAGCGCGCCGACGCCGAGCCCGCGCTCGCAGGCTCGCGCTTCGGACGGATCCGCTGGATGCCGCTCGTTCTCGCGGTCGGATTGGCTTCCGCGCTCGGAAACCTCGTCGGCACCTTGGAGGCCGAATTCGGTTTTCGGCGAGCCGCGCTCGCGTCGGATCTCGAGCGCCTCAAGACCGCCGCCGCGCGACTGCGCTGGGTGGGCCGCGATCCGCCGGCGCTGCACACGCAGATTGCGCTGTTCGAGGCGCGCGCGGGCCGCCTCGCGGAGGCGATCCGAGAAGTCGAGCGCAGCCTGGCGCTGCAATCCACCGCGGAGAGCTGGACGCTGCTCGGCGAGCTTCACGCGCGCAACGGCGACGCGGCCGCGTCTCGGCTTGCCCACCGACGCGCGCGCGAGCTGCAATCCGGCTCCGAGAGCCGCCCGCGGCGCTGAGATGCGACTGCGACGCCCGCGCAGCGCGCACGCGCTCCGCGTTGGGTCCGCTCGCGCGCTGCGGTA
>DASPGF010000288.1:0-4833 GCA_035620755.1 Myxococcota bacterium | reverse complement strand
CGGCGATCTGCTCGCCGGCGGGCCGCTGCGGGCCCGCAGCCGCTCGCGCGTGCGCGACGCGCTCGCCCGGTCGCAGCTGGACGTCGTGCGGCGCGACGAGCGTCGCGACGACGCCCGTGCGCGCGGCCGCGATCGCCTCCGCGGCATCGCTCGCGAGCGAGCTCCCGGCGTTCGCGCAGCGCAGCCACCCCGAAACCGGGCGCGCCAACGACTCGATATCGGATGCGAGCGGCGGATCGGCGGCGCGATGCCAGGTCGCGTGGTCGCCGATCACGTTGAAGATCGCCGAGCGCGCGCGGCGCGCGTTGTGGAAGTTGGCGATCGCGTTCGCGAAGCCGGGTCCGAGGTGGAGCAACGTGAGCGCGGGATCCCCGCTCATCCGCGCGTAGCCGTCGGCGGCGCCCGAGCAGACGCCCTCGAACAGGCACAGCACGGGCCGGATCTCCTCGACCGCGTCGAGCGCGGCGACGAGTGGCAGCTCGGTCGTGCCCGGGTTCGCGAAGCAGACGCGGATCCCCGACGCGGCCGCCGTGCGCAGCAGCGCCTCCGCGCCATTCATCGCCGGGCTCTCGTCGCGTGTCGCTCGCAGCGCATCTCGACCCGCACGATAGGGCAGCGGCGCGCCGCTCACGACGAACGGCGAGCGCACGCGGCGGGCCACGGCGCGGACCCGATCCCGCCGGGTGGCCGAGGCCTCCTGGCATCCGGTCAGCCCGCTCAGCGAGCCGCTCGGGCTCGGGTTGACAGCCCGCTCAAGCTCGGAAACACTCCATCCGCATAGACGGATGCAATTCCGAAGCGCACCCGGCGCCGCCGATGGCCGGCCGCGTAGCCAGCCGCTGTGCGCGAAGCCCGCCAGCCAAGGAGCCAGCCCCATGCCGAGATCGCCCGAGCCCCTGCAGTACAAGGTCGCGGACCTGAACCTCTGCGAGCTGGGCCGCAAGGAGATCCGCCTCGCGGAGCACGAGATGCCCGGTCTGATGGCGCTGCGCGAGCGCTACGCGAGCAGCCAGCCGCTCGCCGGCGTGCGGATCATGGGAAGCCTCCACATGACGGTCCAGACCGGGGTGCTGATCGAGACGCTCGTGGATCTCGGCGCCGACGTGCGCTGGGCGAGCTGCAACATCTTCTCGACGCAGGATCCCGCAGCCGCGGCGGTCGTGGTCGGCCGCAATGGAACACCCGACGAGCCGGCGGGCGTGCCGGTGTTCGCGTGGAAGGGCGAGACGCTCGCCGAGTACTGGGAGTGCACGTCGCTCGCACTCGAGTGGCCCGACGGCAGCGGCCCGGACCAGATCGTCGACGACGGCGGCGACGCGACGCTGCTTCTCCACAAGGGCGCCGAATTCGAGAGGGCCGGCAAGGTTCCGGACTTCGACCCCGAGCGCGAGCCCGAGGAGTGGGGGATCGTGCTCGAGCTGCTGCGCGGCGAGCAGCTGCGCCGGCCGACGCGCTGGACGGACGCCTGCGCGAGGCTCAAGGGCGTGAGCGAAGAGACCACCACCGGCGTGCTGCGCCTCTATCAGATGTACGAGAAGGGCGCGCTCCGCTTTCCCGCGATCAACGTCAACGATTCCGTCACCAAGAGCAAGTTCGACAACACCTACGGCTGCCGGCACTCGCTGACCGACGGGCTCGCGCGCGCGACCGACGTGATGCTCGGCGGCAAGGTGGCGGTGGTCTGCGGCTACGGCCAGGTCGGCAAGGGCTGCGCGCAGGCGCTTCGCGGCCAGGGCGCGCGCGTCGTGATCACGGAGATCGACCCGATCTGCGCGCTGCAGGCCGCCATGGACGGCTACCAGGTGACGACGCTCGAGGAGGTCGTCGGCAGCGCCGATCTCTTCATCACGACGACGGGAAACTTCAAGATCATCCGCGTCGAGCACATGGCGCAGATGAAGCACCAGGCGATCGTCGGGAACATCGGCCACTTCGACAACGAGATCGACATGGCGGGGCTCGCGAAGGTCAAGGGCATCAAGAAGACCAACATCAAGCCCCAGTACGACGAGTGGACCTTCCCGGACGGACACAGCGTGCTCGTGCTCGCGGAGGGGCGGCTGCTCAACCTCGGCTGCGCGACGGGACATCCGAGCTTCGTGATGTCGGCGTCCTTCACCAACCAGGTGCTCGCGCAGCTCGAGCTGCACCAGAACGCGGGCCGCTACGAGAACAAGGTGTACGTACTGCCCAAGGCGCTCGACGAGGAAGTCGCGCGGCTGCATCTCGACCAGCTGGGCGTGAAGCTCACGCAGCTCACCGAGGAGCAGGCGGCCTACATCGGAGTCCCGCGGCAGGGCCCGTTCAAGCCCGACTCCTACCGCTACTGATCCGCCCGGCTTCCGGCCCGGGCCCCGAGGGGAGACACGCGCGGCGCGGCGCGGACGCGCGGGCGCGCTCGGGCTGGGTTAAACGTATGTAAAGGCCGGTAAAGGAATGGAATGCGCCTCCCGAACATCCAGCTGATGCGCGGAACCCCGATTCGAGCCCTGCTGATCGCGCTCGCGCTCGCGGCGACCGGCGCGCCGCGCGCCGCGGCGTCGGAGCTGACCTGCGACAAGATCCCGGAGTTCATGAACCAGTACCTCGCGCAGCACATCCGCTTCCGCGCGCTCACCCCGGAGCTGCGCAAGCGCACCGCCGAGGTCTTCCTGCGCAGCTTCGACCCCTCGCAGTCCGTGGTGCTCGAGTCCGAGGTCGAGGCGATGAAGGCGGAGCTGGTCGCCGCGTTCGACGGCATCGAGGACGGCAACTGCTCGGCGCTCGCGTCGATCCACCAGAAGTTCACGGATCGCCATCGAAAGATCGCCGCGTTCGTCGACGACTTCGTGAGCGCCGACGGCTACGCGATCGACATGGAGGTCGCGCTGGTGATCGACGCGCGAAAGCGCGGCTACCCCAAGACGGACGCCGAGCGGGACGCCCTGACGCGCAACCTCGTGCACTTCCAGATGTCGAACTACGTCGGCGCCGAAACGCCGCTCGAAGAGGCGAAGGAGCTGCTGAGACACCGCTACGAGCTGCGCGCGAAGCGCGTCGCGGAGCTCGACGCCGTCGACCTCAGCTCCAACTTCCTCGACGCGTTCGCGACCTCGCTCGATCCCCACTCGAACTATCTCTCGGCCGAGATGTACGAGGATTTCCGGATCAGCATGTCGCTCTCGCTGATCGGGATCGGCGTCGCGCTCTCCGAGCGCGACGGCTTCGCGGTCGTGGAGCGCGTCCTCGCCGGCGGTGCGGCCGAGAAGCTCAACCGGCTGCGCGAGGGGGACGAGTCGCAGTACGTGCTGCGCGAGGGGGACAAGATCATCGAGGTCGGACAGGGCGACGAGACGCCCGTCAACATCATCGACATGCCGCTGCGCGATTCGGTGAGCCTGATTCGCGGCAAGAAGGGCACGACCGTCCGGCTGACCATTCTTCGACAGGCGGAGACGACCGAGCGCTTCACGGTCGCGATCGTGCGCGACGAGATCAGCCTCGAGGACCAGGCCGCGTCGCTGCGCTTCGAGGAGCGCGAGGTCGGCGGGCGCAAGCTCAAGCTCGCGATCCTCGCGCTTCCCTCGTTCTACGGCGATCCCGATCCCTCCAAACGCCAGTGCACGGACGACGTGGCGGATCTGCTGCGGCAGGTCAATGCCGCGAAGGCCGACGGCCTGGTGCTCGACCTGTCGCGAAACGGCGGCGGGCTGCTCGATCACGCCGTCACGGTCTCGGGCTTCTTCATCCGCAAGGGCGAGATCGTGAAGGTGCAGGATGCGGTGGGCCAGGCGCAGGTGCTCGCCGACAACGACGAGTCGATCCTCTATTCGGGCCCGATGGTGATCCACACCTCGCGCGTGAGCGCGTCGGCCGCGGAGATCCTCGCGGGCGCGCTCAAGGACTACAAGCGCGCCGTGATCGCAGGCGACGACCACACCTTCGGCAAGGGGACGGTGCAGACGGTCGCGAGCAAGCCGCCGGGGCTCGGCGCGCTCAAGATCACGACCGCGATGTTCTACCGCCCGGGCGGCCGATCGACGCAGCATGACGGCGTCGAGGCGGACGTCGTGATCCCGTCGCTGCTGAGCGCCGACGACTACGGCGAGATGTATCAGGACTTCTCGATCGAAGGCCACCAGATCGACGCCTTCCGCAGCAGCTTCGCGATCTCGAACCCGGGTACGCATCCCTGGCCGGTGGTGAGCCAGGAGATGCTCGAGAAGCTCGCGGGCGAATCCAGGCTGCGCATCGAGGCGAGCCCGGAGTTCGCCAAGGTCAAGCGCCAGCTCGAGGAGTTTCGCGCAAACGAGGGCGTGATCCGGCCCGCGGATCTGCTCAAGCGCCAGGAGGAGGCGCGAAACGGCGCGACGAAGGGGGCGGCACCGAGCGGCACCGGCGACCCGGAGATCGACGCGCCGAGCGGCGAGCAAGGCGCGACCGACGACGAGACCTCACTGCAGCTCGCCGAGGCGACCAACATCCTGATCGACTTGATCGCATACCGTCAGACGCCCCAGTTCACCGCGCAGAACGACGATGCGAGGGCGCGGTGACGCTGCAGATCCTGAGCAGCCCGGGCGAGCGCACCCAACAGCTGCTGAAGCAGGCGATCGAGCAGGCCATTCCCGGCGCGACGGTCGAGGTCCGAGCGGGCGGTGCGGGGCACTTCGAGCTCCGCGTCGAGGCGCGCGCGCTGGCCGGCCAGACGCGCGTCGCGCAGCAGCGCGCGGTCTACGCGGCAATCCGCCACCTGATGCAGGGTGACACCGCGCCGGTCCACGCGATCGACAAGCTCGAGATCCTCGCTCCCCCGACGTGAGCGCCGCGTCGACGCGCGCGATTCGCGCCTCG
>DASPGF010000287.1:0-2584 GCA_035620755.1 Myxococcota bacterium | reverse complement strand
CCGGGCCTCGACTTCTGGCGCGTCGTCGCGGCGGATTTCGTCGAGCTCGACGCTGGCACCGGCGTGGTGCACGTCGCGCCCGCGTTCGGCGAGATCGACTTCGAGCTGCTGCGCGTCGAGCAGCGCCGCGATCCCTCGCTTCCGCTGCTGTGCGCGGTGCGGCCCGACGGGAGCTTCGACCCCGCGATCGCGCCGCAGCGCTATGCGGGACGCTGGGTGAAGGACTGCGATCGCGATCTCAGCCGCGAGCTCAGGCAGCGCGGGCTGCTGTGGCACGCCGAGCAGATTCGCCACGAGTACCCGTTCTGCGTTCGCTCGGACGCGGACCCGCTGATCCAGTTCGCGCGACCCGCGTGGTACATCCGCACCTCGGAGCACGTCGGCGAGGTGCTCGCGAACAACGCCAAGGTGAACTGGCTGCCGGAGACGATCCGCGACGGTCGCTTCGGCGACTTCCTGCGCAACAACGTCGACTGGGCGCTCTCGCGCGAGCGCTTCTGGGGAACGCCGCTCAACATCTGGGTGAACGACGAGACCGGAGCGCTCGACGCGCCCGCGTCGGTGGCCGAGATCCTCGAGCGCAACCCCGCGGCGTTCGCGGATTTCGACGCGGCGCTCGCGCGCGACCCGAGCCTCTCGCCGCACCTGCGCGTCCACAAGCCCTGGATCGATGCGGTGTGCTGGAGCCGGCCCGGCGAGCCCGGCGTCTACCGCCGCGTGCCCGAGGTGATCGACGCGTGGTTCGACTCGGGCTCGATGCCGTTCGCGCAGTGGGGCTACCCGCATCGCGGCGCAGCGGAGTTCGAGGCGAGCTTTCCCGCGGATTTCATCTCCGAGGCGATCGATCAGACGCGCGGCTGGTTCAACTCGCTGATCTGGATCTCGACGCTGCTGTTCGGCGACCGCGCGCTGCCCCACCCGTATCGGACCTGCGTGGTGCTCGGGCACGTCGCGGACCGCGAGGGAAAGAAGGAGTCGAAGAGCAAGGGCAATTACACACCGCCCGAGGTCATTCTCGACCGCGTGCGCCTCGAGTTCGCGGTGATCGCGCCCGCGGAGCCGCTCGAGCGCGGCGTCGCGCTGATCGCGCGCGAGGACTACGACGGCCTCGACCTGCGCGGGGAGACGGCGACGGTGCGCGCGTATCGCGCGGACGCGCCGCAGGCGGGCATCGAGCTCGCGCTGCGCCCCGCGCGGCTGCCGCGCCGCGTGATTGCCGTCGGCGAGCCCGAGCGCCGCGCGCTCGGCGTGGAAGCCGCGGCGGAGTCGCACGCGATCCTGCCGCGCGAAGTTCCGCGGCTGCCCGCGTCGCACAAGCTCTGGATCGAGGACCCGAGCGCGTCGGCGCCCGGCGCCGACGCGTTCCGCTGGTTCTTCTACGCGTCGAATCCGCCCTGGAATCCGACGCGCCACTCGCTCGGCGGCGTGCGCGCGCAGCAGCGCGAGCTGCCGCTGAAGCTGCGCAACGTCTACGCGTTCTTCGCGATCTACGCGAACATCGACGGCTTCGATCCCTCGAGCGCGGCCTGCCGCGCGGGGTGTCGGCCCGCGCGCGAGCGCGCGCTGATCGACCGCTGGCTGCTCTCGGAGCTCGCGCTCACCAACGCGGCGGTCATCCAGCAGATGGACGCGTTCCGCGTCTACGATGCGACGCTCGCGCTCGGCGCATTCGTGGAGGGGCTCTCCAACTGGTACGTGCGGCGCTGTCGCAGCCGCTTCTGGGCGCCGGGTCTCGACGCCGACAAGCTCGACGCGCACTGGACGCTCTACGAGTGCCTGCTCGCGCTCGCGCGGCTGCTCGCGCCGTTCCTTCCCTACGCGAGCGAAGAGATCTGGCAGAACCTCGCGCGCCGACCGTTTCCGGATTCGCAGCCCGAGAGCGTGCACCTGTGTGACTACCCCGAGGCCGACGCCGCGCTGGTCGATCGCGCGCTGTCGCGCGAGATGGCGGCCGTGCGCGATCTCGTCTCGCTCGGCCTGCAGGTGCGCACGGCCCAGAAGCTGCGCGTCCGGCAGCCGCTCGCGGCCGCCGAGATCGTGCTCGCCGATCGCGAGCTCGCGCGCGCGCTGCGCGAGCACCGCGAGCTGATCCGCGATGAGCTCAACGTGCGCGAGGTGAACTTCGCCTCCGACGCGGACGCGTACGTGACCTACGCGGTTGCGCCGAACTTCCGCGCGCTCGGACCGCGCGTTGGCAAGCGCATGCCGCGGCTCAAGCAGGCGCTCGCCGAGGCCGACGGCGCGGCGCTGCTCGCGCAGCTCGAGGCGCGAGGCGAGGTCGCGCTCGCGCTCGACGGCGAAGAGCTGCGGCTCGGCCGCGACGAGATCGGGGTGAGCCTGCAGGCGCGGCCGGGCTTCGCGGCGGCCGCGGGTGCCGCGGGCGTGGTGGTGCTGCACACGGCGCTCAGCGACGAGCTCGTCGCCGAGGGGCTGTTCCGCGAGGTGTTGAATCGGATCCAGACGCTCCGAAAGGAGCTCGACCTCGAGTATACCGGCCGCATTCGACTCACGCTCGCCGCGGCACCCGCGTTGCTCGCCGCGGTGCGCCCGCGTGTCGAGCAGCTGCAGAGCGAGGCGCTCGCGG
>DASPGF010000286.1:0-16170 GCA_035620755.1 Myxococcota bacterium | reverse complement strand
CCTGGGCATCGCGCGCAGCGCCGCCATCGCGGCTCAGCCACAGCCGCTGTGGGGCGGTCTCGTCGAAGCGCCCCTCGGCGTCGTAGGCGCGCAGCACGAAGCTCAGCTCGCGCACGGGCGCGTCGAACAGATCGGCGCCGGGCTCCCACCGCGCCGAGCCCTCCTCGCCGACCTCGATCACCGCGAGCGGCTCGGCCTGCGTCGATTGGCTGCGCTCGAAGACCCGCACCTCGGAGCGCTCGACGAAGTGACCGTAATTGGTGTACATCCGGAACTCGGCGCTCGAGCCGCTCGGCACCGCGCCCGGACTCGCGGTCACGCTGAGCCTCGGCGTCACGTCGAGATCGTCGAACTCGAAGCGGATGTCGGCCTTCTCCAGCGCCACGTCCGTACAGCGCTGGATGTCCGCCGAGCTGCGCTCCGGATCGTCGATCGGCTCGCCGTCGACGCTGATGTGCATCGGATTGAGCTCGAGCGGATGCTTCGGATGCAGCTCGCGCGCAAGCTTCGTGATCTCGATGCCGTCGCGATCGTCGCCGAGGTTCGGCTCGTCGTACACGACCTGCACCGCGACGTGGTCCGTGTCGCCCTGCAAGAAGCCCGCGTTGACGACGTCGTTCGAGTGGACGTAGCCGCGACCCTCGTGCTCGGCGGGGGCTGCGGGCGGCCCGAGCTGCTCGAGCACCGCGTCCAGGGTGCGCCGCGCGCGCGCGACCGAGAGCCCGACGTCGTCCCCGTAGACGGAGGCGGTGCGTCGATCGAGCCGCTCGTTTCGCGTGTAGCCGACGAAGCGCAGCCGCACGTTCCTCGCCTCGGGAATCTCGCGCGCGGCCTCCTCGAGCGCGCGCCGCAGCGGGGCCGCATAGCCGGCGGGAATGCGCGGCTCGCCGTTCTCGATCGCGATCGGCTCGATGCGCCCCCAGGGCGGCTCGAAGACCTTCGTCACGAGCTCGGCCTCGGCCGGGTCGGGGCACGGCTGCGGCGCATCGGGCAGCTCCTGCAGCGGATCGTCGTACCAGAACTCGACCTCGACGCGCTGGTTGAGCGCGCGTCCCTGCTCGGTCGCATTCGAAGCGATCGGATGCGCCGAGCCGTAGCCGTCGTTTCCGACCGCCGCGCTCGGCAGCTCGAGCCGATCCTGGATGGCGCGCGCCACGCGGTGCGCGCGGGCCTTCGAGAGCGCGAGATGCGTGCCGTAGATGCGCTCGGTCCGCCCCTCGAGCGGCGCATCGTCGGTGTAGCCGACGAACTTCACCATCGTGTTCTGGCGGGTCTGCAGGCTGTCGAGCGCCTGGCGCACCTGCTCGACGAACTCGTCGGGAATCTGCGGCGAGTCTTCGGCGACGTGCAGCGGCGCGATCAGGTTGCGGATGCGCGCGCGGCGCGCATGACCCTCGCGGTAGCGCAGCTTGCAGACGGTCTCGGTGCGGCAGACCTTCACGCGTTTGGTCTCGCTTTCGACGACGACATCCTCGGTTGCGAGCGCCTCGCGCGGCTCGTCGTACCACACCTCCACCTCGACGCGTCGGTTCTGCGCGCGACCCGCCTCGCTCGCGTTGCTCGCAACCGGCTCGCGGTCGCCCGCGTAGGCGAACGAGATCGCCTCGGGCGGCAGCGCGAGCGCGGCCTTGAGGTGCTCCGCGACCGTCCCCGCGCGCTCGCGCGAGAGGCCCTCGTTGTCGCCATAGAGGGCCGCGAGCGAGGCGCGCAGCGGCTGATCGTCGGCGTGGCCGACCAGGTGCAGGCGCACGTTGTCCAGGTGGCGCATCTCATCGAGCACGTTGCGGAGCTTCTCGACCGAGCTCGCCGGGATCTCCGCGACACCGGAGGGGAAGCGGATCGGCGGTACCACGCCCTTGAGCTTGACGGTCTCGGGCTTCTCGGTGGGGACCTGCCGCTGCGCGAGCTGGTCGCCGTGATCCGTCGCGAGCGTCTCGGGATCGTGCGTCCAGGTCGTGATCGCGTCGGGCGGCAGGTGCCGCTCGGTTGCGTCGCCGGGCGCGGCTTCGCGCGCCGCGGCGCGCCGGAACGGAGATTGGACGGCGTCGACGAGTTCGCCGCCGATCTTGGCGAGCCGCGCGCCCAGCGAGCCGCCCGCAGGCGCGCCGCGGCGCCAGTAGATCTCGGTCTCGACGAGCAGCGGCTTTTCGCTGCGCTCGCGCCAGCGCCGCTCCATCTCGGATTTCACGCTCTCGAGGCGCCGATCGACGAGCGCGGCGCTCTCGAGGTCGGCGACGTAGGCGAGCCGCAGCGACGCGGGCGCCTTTGCGAGCTCCTCGAGCAGCCGATCGAGGCGCGGCACCCACTGCTCGCGCATGGTCGCCGTATCCGGCTCGAACACGGAGTCGACGAGATCGAGCGCGACGACGCGGTGGAGCGACGCGCCGAACTCGAAGCGCAGCGCTTTGCCGGCGGTCGCGCGCTTCACCTGCGTGGCGCGCGTGGACATGCGGTAGCCGCTCGGCAGCGAGCGATCGTCGAGCTTGAGGATGAAGTTGCTGCCGCGGTCTTCATTCGGCACGATCGCGCAGGTGATGTGAAACCTTCCAAACGGATCGGTCGTCGCGATCAGGCCGCGCGCGGTCACGAGGCGCGCGCCCGCGATTCCCGACTCGCCGTTCTCCTGCGATCCGTTGCGGTTCCGGTCGTCGAACACCTTGCCGATCACGTCGGTGCACGCGAAATCCGGATCGGGCACGACGCGCACGCTCGCGTGGGCCTCGCCCGACAGCGCGTTGCCCGTCACGCTGCTCACGGCCTGTGCGGTGTTGGTGAAGATGCCCTCGCCGACGCCCGCGCCGACCGCGAGCAGCAGCACGACACTGCGCGTGCCCGCGCCGTCGATCCCCACGTCGGTGAAGACGAGCTCGCGTGCGGCGGGATCTTGGGTCGGCTCGGTCGGCACGCCGTCGACGCGCGCCGAGCCGTCGACGTAGCGGAAGCCCGCCGGATAGCGGTCGGCGATCGAGAGATCGGGGATCGGCGACGCGAGCGCGTTTCGCACCACGATCTCGTACGGAACGAGATCGCCGCGGCTCACGTCGCGCGAAGGCGTCGTCTTGCTGATCGCGACGTTTCCGAAGATCACCGGGTCGACCGGCAGGTGGTTGTTGAAGATCTGGCTCGTGCCGGGCGCAGCGCTCGCGTCGAACACGAACAGCGTGTGATAGGCGGTGCCGGGCGACCGTGCGAGCACGGCGGGCGGCGGTGGGAGCGCGGAGGCCTGCATCTCGCAGTGCGCTCCGGTCGCGATCACCGCGTCGCTCGCCGTGCCGGGGCAGCCCGGCACATCGAACGGCGGCGTCGTGCCGTCGTTCTGCGGCGGGATGATCTGCGACAGGCCCGTGTCGAATCCACCGCCCGCCGGCATCGACAGCGCGATCTCGTAGTCGGCGCCGCTCGCACAGGCGCCGCCCGAGAAGTTGAGGTCGAACTTGTAGTAGCCGTCGCTGCGCGTCACCTGCCCCTGCTGCACGGGGTCGTCGAAGCAGTCCGCGGGAAGCTCGCCTCCCGTATCCGCGGCGCGCAGAGTCAGCGTCGCGCCCGCGACCGGCGCGCGGCGCAGCGAATCGTAGACGACACCGTTCGGCTCGATCGGCAGGTTGAGCTGCTGGAGGTTCGAGCCGGACGCGACGACGATGTCGCTGATCTCCTGAAGGCCGTTGGTGAACGGGGAGTCTGCGATGCCGAGCGCCGCGCTCGTCGCCGTGGCTCCCGGGCCGCGGAAACGCAGCGCGTAGCGGTCTCCATTGCGATCGTTCGGCGCGATCCCGGCCATGCTCCACAGGCCGGCCGCGCTCGTGAGCACCGCGCCGACCGGCTGCCCATTGCGCAGCAGCTCGACGCTCCAGTCGGCGAGCGCGATGTCGCGGGAATCGAACGCATCGTCGAAGTCCGTGTCGTGCCAGACCGCACCGTTGAGCGCGCCGACTCCCGGCACGCCGCCGACGTCGATCGACACGCTCGCGCTCGCCGTCTGCGGCGGGGTATTCCAGGTGACCACGCCCGTATTCGTGATCACCGTGCCGATCGCGAGCTGTGCAGCGATGTCGGCGCGGAACCGCAGCACCGCCGAAGCGCCCGGCGGAAGCGCCCCGTAGCTGCCCGAGTAGTCGGCGGTCAACGTCGAGCCGGCCACGCTCACGCCCGTCGGCACACCGTTGAGCGTCGCCGAGCGGGCGACGTAGCTGAGCTGGCCGGCGACGGGGACGCTGAGGTCGTCCGTGATCACGACGGCCTGCGCGGCGACGACTGCGACGTTCGTGACGCGCACCTCGTACTCGAGCCGGCCGCCCGCCAGCGCCGCGCCGCCGCCCACCACCGCGACCTGCTTGGCGATCAGCAGCTGCTGGCCCGCGCCCACCACGACGACCGTGGGCTCGGGGCCCGTGGCCGGGTTGCCGTCGCCGTCGGTCAGCAGGCCCGGCAGCTCGGCCGTCGAGACCACCGCCTGGTTCGAGATCAGCGTTCCGCTGGGCGTTCCCGCGTCGACCTGCAGATCGAACTCGATCACCGCGCTCTCGCCCGGGCTGAGCGTGCCTCCACCCGCACCGGGAAGCGGCGGCGTGAGATCCGACGACGCGATGCCGATGCCGGATGCGAGCGGCGAGATGCCGCCGTCCGGTGCGCCCACCGGCAAGCCATTGAGCCGCAGCGAGTCTGCGACCCAGGTCGTGTTCGCGGGGACCGCGTCGCGAAGCAGCGCGCCCGTTGCGGGAATCGGCCCGCTGTTGGTGACGGTGATCGTGTAGTGGAGCACGTCGAGCGGATCGACGACGCCCGGCGAGCCGCCATCGCTTCCGATCGCGACGCGCTTCGGAGCGAACAGCAGCGCCGTGTTGCCGACGACATCGAGAGTCGGATCGTCCGGGGCCGGCGTGCTCGGATCGTCCGAGGGCTGATCGCTCACGCCAGCGAGCGGCGCACTCACGAACGCCTGGTTCGAGATCACGGTGCCATCAAGAACGCCCGGATCGATCACCACGTCGAAGCGCAGCGTCGCGACGTCGTTGCCGGGCACGCCGTCGGCGCGCATCGCTCCCGGCGTCGGGTCGCCCGGCGCATAGATCGCGATGCCGGCTGCGAGCGGCGCCGCGCCGCCCGCGCCGTCGGGCACGGTGGCGCCGTTGAGCGTGGTGCTGCCCGCCACGTAGGTCGTGTTCAGCGGCACCGCATCGCGCAGCATGGCATCCGAGGCATCGCTGTTGCCGACGTTCTCGACCGTGATCGTGTAGCGCAGCGTCTCCCCCGCGAGCAGCGCGTTCGGGTCTCCCGACAGATCGGTCGAGATCTTCTCGACCCGGAACGCGGCCGCCGATTCGATCTGCACCCGCGTGGGATCCTCGTCGTCGCTGACGTTCGGATCCGCAGGTCCATTGAGGTTCGGGTCGTCGCTCTGTGCAATCGCGACCCCGTCTTCGAGCAGCTGCGACTGGTTCAGGACCAGCGTGCCATTGGCGAGCACCGGCGCGAGCGCGATCTCGAACTCGATCGACGCGCTGTCGCCGATGCCCGCGAGATCGAGGTTGCGGACGTCGAGCACACCCGTGCCGCGCGAGCCGCCGCTCGCGCTCGTATTGCTCGTGTCCGCACCCGCAGGAGCAGACAGCAGGTTCAGCGTGCCCGGCGCAAACGCGGGCACGGCGTTCAACCGGTCGAGATCGTCGAGGATCTGCACCTCGCCCACCGCGACGTCGCTCAGGTTCTCGACGACCAGGCGGTAGCGCAGCAGCTCACCCGGGCTCGCGAGCGTCGCAGGATCCTCACCGCGGCTGACGTTCGCGACCGTCTTCTCGAAGCGCAGCACGGCGAGGTTCACGTTGACGCTGTGCGCATCCTCGTGGTCGAGCACGCCGACCGTCCCGTCCGTGAGCGCTCGCTCGTACTCGCGCGCGCCGCCGCCCGGAGTCGAGGCGTCGAGGCTTGCCCAGTGCGTTGCGCCCGCGACATTGGTGAGCGTGGCGGCCTGCTGGCTGTCGGCGTCGAGCAGCGCCTGATAGCTGACGATCAGCCGCCGATCGGGCGCGATCGCGCTCGCCGCACTCAGCAGCTCGATCTCGAGCGCACAGGTTGGCGCTGCGTCGAAGCGGCTCGTGAAGTCCGTGCCCTCGACGAGCGCGGGCGCAGCCGGCGTGGTGCCATCCGCCTCGAACAGCTGCGCGGTGAGCTGCGCGGGCGGCGCATCGCACATTCCGCCGTCGGCCTGATTCGGGAGCACGTCGCTCACGCGCACGCCGTACGCGGGCGAGCTTCCGATGTTGTGCACGTCGAGCCGGAAGCTCCCCGGCACGCCCATGCGCATCTGCGAGGGCCCGCTCTTCTCGAGCGTGAGCTCGGGCTCGACGATCGTCATCGGCTCGGTCGTGCCGGACTCGCCGAGCCTTCGGCTCGCGTCGTCGCCGTCGATGAGGTCGTAGCTGTAGGAGGCCGTATTCGTGAACGAGAGCCCCGCCACGTTCGTCGGCGTGTCGAGCAGCTTCACAGTGATCTCGACGACGACCTGCTCGCCCGCAGGAATGTCGATCCCGCTCGCAAGATCCTCGATGGCGAGATTGGTGTCGCTGCCCGTGTTGACCGGCGTCCACGAGCCCGGCCCGGAGATCCGCGTGACGCCGACGAACTGGAGGTCGGCCGCCGACGCACCGAGATCGTCGAGGATGCGCACGTCGTAGAGCGGCGCGCTGTGCGGCGCGGACGGCACGCTGATCCGATAGCGGAACTCCTCGCCGATCGTGGCCGTCGCCTGCGTGTTGGCCTTCACGAGCGCCGTGGGCGGCACCGCCTCGATCACCACGCGAGTCGGATCCTCGTCGCCCGCCACGTCCGGGTCGGCCTGGCCGTTGACGTTGGGGTCGTCGCTGTCGGCGAGCTTCACGCTCCCGAGCAAGTCCGCCTGGTTCGTGACCACGGTGCCGTCGATCACGGCGGGGCTCAGCGCGATGTCGAATTGGAGCTGGATCGCGCTGCCCGCCGCGACGCTCAGATTGCGGACGTCGAGGATGCCCGCGCCGTTGGTGCCGCCACTGGGGTTGGTGTTGCTCGCATCGGCGCCGGGTGGGAGGCTTCCCGCCACGATCGCGAGCGTTCCGGGGACGAATACCGCCGACGCGTTGAGCGCGCCGAGGTCGTCGTGGATCGCGAGGTCGCTCAGCGCGGCGTCGGTCGCCTGCAGCCGCAGCGTATAGCGAAGCATGTCGCCCGGAGCGGCCGTCGTCGTCGGGCTCACGCCGGTCGTGAGGTTCGCGACGCTCTTCTCGAAGAAGATGCCCGACAGCGCAACCGCAACCGTATGCGCGTCCTCGTGATCGGGCGTGCCGACCGTTCCATCGGTGAGCGTGCGCGTGAAGGTCTGGCGGCTCGGGCTCGCGCCGTCCGCGTTGAACCACTCGATCGCGCCCGCGACGTTCGTGAGCGCCGCACCGTCGAGGCTGTCCGCGTCGAGCCGCGATCGATAGCGGACGATCAGGCGCTCGTTCGGTCCGATTGCGCCCGCAGGCGTGAGGATGCTCAACCCGAGCTCGCAGCTCGGTGCAGGCGCGTAGGAAAGCGAATAGTCGACGCCCGCGACGAGCGCGCCCTTCCCCGGCACCGGCGTGACGCCGTCCGCAGCGAACACGCGCGCGCCGAGGATCTCCGGCGTCGTATCGCACATTCCGCCCGTGGGCCCGTCGGGAAGGCGATCGAGCAGCGTGACGTCCCACGCGTCGACGAACCCGGTGTTGTGCACGTCGAGCGCGAACTCGCCCCATTCGCCGAGGTTCAGCGAGAGCCCGAGCGTCGCGGGGCCCGTCTTGGTGACGACGAGCTCGGGCGCGGCGATCGTCAGCGGCGGCGTGATCCCCCACTCGCCCGGAAGCGGCTCGTAGAACACGCCGTCGATCAGCCGCCCGAAATCCCACTTCGCAGTGTTGACGAACTGCTTCCCGGCCGTGTTCAGCGGCGAGTCGTCGAGCACGACCGTGATCTCGACGACGATCTGATCGCCCGCCGGTATGATCGGAAACGCGTCGAACGTGAGCACGCCGCCCGATTCCGAGAACGTGTGCGGAACGGGCGTGCCGCTATCCCGCCAGTAGGCGACGTGGCTCAGGTAGGTGAGATCGACGCCCGTTGCGCCGAGGTCGTCCGTGACCGTCACGCCGTGCAGATCGTTGATGGATCCGCTGGTGTTGATCACGTTTCCCGTGCCCGGGTCGTAGAGGACGGGCATCGTCAGCGTGTAGGTGAACGGAACACCGACCGCGACGGTGGTCTGGCCGGCCGGATTCTGCTTGTCGATCTTCTCGACTGCGATCAGGAGATTCTGGCAGCCCTCCTGGATCGAGCTCGACGAGCCGTTCACGAACCAGATCTTGTGGCCTGCGACCGCGTTGCACGCCATCTGGCCGACGTGCACCACGTTGTCGAAGATGATCAGCCAGCGCTCGTCGGTCTGGCCCGGCTGCGTGAGGAAGCTGAAGTTCGTCCTCAGCGGGTTCGACGCGGGATAGTTCCGGATCGTGCAGATCCGATCGATCTGCAGCTGCGAAGGAGCGATCGTTCCCGCGAAGCCATCGAGCACGCCACCCGGGTAGTCGGAGCAATCGTCCGCGCTCGCCGCGCCGGCCATGCCGAGCAGCAGCGCGATGCCGAGAAGCAGCGCGCCGATCGGACCGGCGCGCACGCGCCAACGAACATCCCGCATCCCTGACGAAGCGTGCGTCGACATCGGCTCGGCTCACGCGGCCGGCAGGAAGTCGATCGGGTAGAGGATGGTGATCGCCGGAATGCCCTCCTCGGCGCCGAAATCGAATGTCTTCACCCGATCGACGACCTGCGCCACGAGATCGGGCGCCTTCATGTCCGAGCTCTGCACCTCGCAGAACGAGACGCTGCCGTCGGGCTCGATCGTCATGCGCAGCACGATCTGCCCCTGGAGCGTGGGATCCCGCCGCAGCTCGCGGTTGTAGAGCCGATAGAGCGCCGCCGTGTGGCGGTCGAACACGATCTGGATCGCCTCGTCGGTGCGCGCGGAGCCCGGGCCGCCGCTGAGGGGTCGATCCGCACTGCCTCCCGTGCCGCCGATCGCGCTGCTCGCGCGCGCGACCGCAACGCCCTCGAGCCCCGCACCGCCTGCGCCGCCGACGTCACGGCTCAGCGCTGCGATATCGATTCCGCCGCTCGTTCCGGGACCCTCCGTCGCAACGAGCGATCGCGTCGCGCGGCCGCTCGCGACCTCTCCGGAGCGCGTGATGCGCGCCTGCGAGCCGAGCCTCGCGGGCGCCGCAGCTTCGGCGAGCGCCGAGAACTGCTCGCGGAACGCGAGGATTCCCTTGGAGCCACCGGCGGGTGTCGGCCTCTGCTCGCCGACGATGGGCTCGGGCATTCCCTGCTCGGCGAGCAGCGGCTGCTCTTCGATCGGCTTCGGCTCGCGCGGCTCGGGCAGCAGCTCCTGCTCGGGCGGTGGCGCAACCCGCTCCTCCATCAGCCGCACGAAGCGATCCGGCACCTCGATCAGCTCCCAGCGCTCGGGAATGGGCAGCGGAATCCACGGGAGCAGCACGCCGAGCAGCAGCGCGGCCGCGAGCGTCCTCGCGAGCGCACGCTGGAACAGCCGGTCGTCCTCGCGACCCCGTGCCCACGGCATGACCGCCGCTCGATACGGCAGCTCGGTCGCCTCGCGCTCGATCACCCACTCGAGCTTGCGCTCCTCTTCCGCTCTCTCGATCTCGTCGAGATCGTCCGCGATCAGCTCGCCGCTCTGTTGCTCGGCTCGGATCTTCGCGAGCAGACTCTCGCGCTCGGCGTCGAGCGAGCGCAGCGCGCGCTCGAGCTCATCGACGCGCTTCTGCGACGCCTCGAGATCGGCGCGCAGCGCGGATTCGCGCAGCGCGGAGTCGGCTTGGAAGCTTGCGTCACTCACCGTCTTCACCCGATCTACGACGCCCGAGGCGGCTGGAGCCGCTGGGCGGTCTGCGAAGCCTTGTGCATCACCGCGAGCGAGATGCGCCGATATCCCTCGGCGGTGCAGGTCGACATCACCTTCTTCACCACGCGGAACGGAACCGACTTGTCGGCGAGGATCGTGACCTCCTGGCTCTCGGCGACGCGCTGCGTGCTCAATCCGATCACGCTCCGGTTCATCTCCGCGAGCCGCCCGGCGATCGCGGCGACGTTCTGCCGCTTCATGTTCAGGATCTCGTCGGTGGCGATCACCGCCTCGCCCTGCACGGTGACCACCTCGGGGCTGATGAAGATCACCACCGTCTCGCGCGGCTTGTCCTCCACCACGGAAGCGGGCAGCTCGATCTGCTTGGGCGTCTCGAGTACCTCCGTCGTTCCCGAGTTCGCGAGCAGGAAGAACACGAGGATCGTGAACACGTCCATCAGCGACGTGAGGTTGATCTGCGCGACGCGACGGCGGTTTCGCGCCATGCGCTTCATCCGGCGCGAGCTCTTCACGGCGCGTCTCCGACCGAGATGTCGCGGAACAGCGCGACGCGCGCGGGCTCGGGCGCGCCCGCGACCGGGAGCTCCGCGCTGCGCACGACGTCCATCACCTGGATCAGGTGGTCGTAGGCGATCTGGGGCTCGAGCAGCACCGACGCCGCGTCGTGATCGGGGTGCTCGCGCTTGAGCGCGACCACGTGCTCGGAGAGCGCGTCGAGGTCGTAGGCGCCGTCGACCTTTGGAATCTTCGCGATCAGAGCCTCGTTGCGCGCGAGCTCGAGACCGTCGTTGCGCACGACGACTTCGATGCGCAGCGCCGGCTCGGCCGCCGCAGCGCCGCCCGCGCTGCTCGGCAGGCTCAGCTCGACGACGGTGATCCGCGAGAACACGGCCGTGATCAGCAGGAACGGCAGCAGCGCCACCATCAGGTTGAGGAAGGTGGTCATGTCGAGCTCGGTCTGCTCGGCGCCGCGCCGTCGATAATGGTGTCGCCTTCGCACGGGATCAGGCCCCGGCCTCGAGCTGCCGCCGCGCCTTCGCGGAGATCACGTTCAGCGCCTTGACCGACGCCATCTCGAGGCTGTCGATGATCTGCCCGGTCTTCGCGGTCAACACCGAGCTCGTGATGAGCAGCGGGATCGCCACCATCAGCCCGAACGCCGTCGTGTTCATCGCGACCGAGATGCTCGCGGACAGCAGATCGGCCTTCTCGGCGGGGTTCGCGTTGGCCACGGCCGTGAACGCCGAGATCAGGCCCATGATGGTGCCCAGCAGCCCGAGCAGCGTCGCGAGGCTCGAGGCGAGCGCCACGTAGGGCGTGCGCTTCTCGAGCTGCGGGATGATCTCCATCATGCCCTCTTCCATCGCGATCTCGATGTCTTCGCGCCGTCGCACCGTTCCCTGGCGCGCGAGTCCGAGCTCGAGCAGCTGCGAGATCGCGGAGTCGTCCTTGCTGGTCAGCTCGCGCGCCTCCTCGAAGCTGCCCTTCATCAGCGCGGGCTGGAGCTTGTTCCAGGCGCTCTGATTTCGGGCCGTCACGCGCGTGAGCGTGACGTAGCGCTCGATCGCGATCGCAGTGCCGACTGCGAACACGATCAGGATCGGATACATGAATGGGCCCCCCATCACGAAGAACCCGACGAGCGAGTAGATCAAGTCCATGTTTGCCTTCTCCTGAGTACGAACATCGTGCGCATCATTCCCTCCCTCCGGATCGAATTCGGTAGTAGTCGAGCCCGCGCAGGAACACGTCGCGGTCCACCGGCTGGCGCTCGTCGTCGAGCACGCGCGAGATCTCGAGCGTGTCTCCGAGCTCTGCGCTCTTCCACGGGACGATCACGAGCGCCTTCGGCGCCTCGTCGTTGCCGACGATCGACATACCCGAGAGCAGCTTGTCGTCGTCTTCGCCGCGCGCATTCCTGGGAGCCGCGCCTGCGAGCACGAGCAGCGCTGCGAGGGCCAGCATCTGGATGGGAGTGCGCATCGCCTCTACCTCTCACCCGTCGCGCCCGTCGGCTGGCTCGCCGCGCGGCTGCGCAGATCGGCGATCCACATCGCGAGCGTCTCGTCTTCCGGAAAATCCTGCGCGTAGCGCTGGTAGTTCTCGATCGCGCAGCCGAGGTCGCCGAGGAAGAGATCGCAGAGGATCGCGAGATTGCGCCGCGCGTAGTGGAAGTCGGGTGCGACCTCGAGCGCGCGCTCGTAGCTCGCGCGGGCTTCGTCGAAGCGCCCCTGCCGGCGCAGCACGATCCCGAGCTCGTTGAGCGCGACCGGATGGCGCGGGCTCGCCTCGAGCGCGCGCTCGACGCTCGCTTCGGCATGCGCCCAGTCTTCCTGGCGCCGATAGGCGATGCCGAGGTTGATGTGCGCGGAGGCGAGCTGCGGGGCCGCTTCGGTCACCGCGAGCAGCTTCTCGATGCCGCCCTGGTTCTCTCCGCGCTCGAGCAGCTGCACGGCCGCCTCGAAATCGCTGCGCACCGAGGCGCCGACGCGCACCTCCTGGGTGATCGTGAAGTCGCCGTCCGGTTCGCGCTCGATTCGCGAAGGAGTCGGCCCGTTCGAGCTCGCGCACGCGCTGGCGAGCCCCAGCAGCGTGATCGCCGACACTGCGCTGCGCGTGCGTGCGAGATTTCCGCCTCGTGCGCGCATGGCTAGCTCCCCGCCACCATCGCGCCGTCGATGGCCGCGGGCGCACTCTCGCGCTCGCGATCGGGCTCGGTCGCGGCGTCGGGAGCGGGCGTGTCCACGGCGTCGGCCGGCTCGCCCGCGGGCTCGGTCGCATCGGCGGCCGGCGCCTTCGGCGCGTGGTACGCGTAGCGATCGACGGCTTCGATCAGCCCGCTGCTCTCTTCGAACTTCGCGTAGCGGCCGGGCATCAGCTCCGCGACCCGCGCGAGGCTCTTCTCGATCCAGCGGTTGTAGATGCCCGCGCCCATCAGCTCGAGGTTCTTCTCGTGAACCGCGATCGCCTGCTCCTCGAACGGAAACGCCTCTTCCTCGAGCACGCGCTCGTAGTCGACCCGCTCGACGTCGCTGAGATCGCTCGGCCGCTCCGACGCGAGCAGCGCCTCGCTGAAGTCGCGATAGGTCTCGGCGATGTAGTAGGTGGCGGCAGCGGTCACCTCGCCGACCGCGTAGTCGACGAGGCGCCCGAATGCCGAGAGCGCCGCGTCCATCAGCTTCCGCTTCTCGGCGAGGCTCTGCTCGAAGGGCTGCACGAGCCGCGCCGCGATGAAGCGGTCGTGGTAGCCCTCGGTGAGCACGAGCGCCGAACGCGCCGCGAGATTGCGAATCCGGTCGGTGCGCGCCGCGCCCGCGGAGGCATCGGCCTCGACGATCCAGCGCAGCTCGGCGAGCCGGCGCTCTTCGTCGCCGAGCGCTTCGTGGAGTGCTGCGATCTTGAAGCGCGTCTCGACCGCGATCTCGAGCGGCTCGGGGTACTCTTCGACGTAGCGCTGGTACGCGGCGAGCGCGCGCTCGTTCGCGCGGGCCGTCTCGTAGAGCTCGCCGGCCTCGAGCAGCGCCTCGTGTCGCGCGCCTCGATCCTCGTCCGCGATGTGCTCGTACTCGAGCGCGGCGCGCTCGAGCTCGCCCTGCTGGCGGTGCACGCTCGCGAGCTGCTTGGTGGCCTCGCCGCGCAGCGCGTGCTCGGGGTGGCTCTCGCGGAACGCCTCGAGCACGCCCACCGCCTCGTCCAGCGCGCCGAGGCGCATCAACGCCGCGCCCGCGTCGAACTCGGCCGCGGGGCGGGTCGCCGACTCGGGCGCCACGCGCGCGATTCTCAGGAAGTGATCGGCGGCGGCGCGGTGATCCTCGGCCTGGCTCGCGAGCTCGGCCTGCTTGTAGATCGAGGCTGCGAGGTTGTCGACCACGGCCTGTCGCGATTCGTCGTCGCCGGCCGTCATCTCGAGCACGCGCGCGTACGCGCGCTCCGCCTGTACGAAATCGCCGAGGCCGAACGCCGAGTGCGCGATCGCGAGCGACGCCGAGCGCAGGATCGCGGTGTCGCTGCTCGGATAGGAATCGAGCAGTCGGCGGCCGGTCGCGATCGCCATCTCGTAGCGCTTCATCTCGTAGAGGTCGTCCACCGCAGCGCCGAGCACGACGGCCGCGTGCTCGTGCGCGGGGAAGGAGTCGACGAAGCGCAGCGTGCTCGCGACGGCTGCCTCGCGCACCGCGTCGCGCTCCGCGTCCGAAGCCCGCCGCTGCTGCTCGCGGTGCGCGAAGATCGCCGCGTAGCCCGCCTCCGCAGCCTGCGCGTGCGCCGGGTAGTCGTAGGCGGTGTGCTCGTACTCGCGCGCCGCAGCGCCGAAGTCTTCGTGCTCGAGCAGCAAGCCGGCCAGCTGGTGGTGAATGCCGGGCGCCTCCTCGTCGTCGCGGAACGACGCGAGGAACGCGCGATACCAACGCTGCGCCTCGTCGAAGCTCGCGGCCGCATCATCGGCCTGCTCGGGATCCTGATAGGCGGCGTGGTAGTGGTTCGCGAGGTCGCGCAGGTTGCGCTTGAGGTAGGCGACGATCTCGGGAGCCTCTTCCACCGGGAAGCGCTGCCAGTACTCGGCGCCGAGCGCGTAGCGCGCCGCGAACTCCTTCTTCGCAGCGAGCACGAGCATCGGGAACCCGCCGGCCTCGTAGATCTCGACCACGCGAATTCCGAAGTGCGGCGCCGATCGGTGCTGCGGGCGCAGCGCGATGAACGCCTCGTAGGCGCTCGCGGCGTCCTGGTAGCGAAGCTTCTCGAGGTAGAACTCGCCAAGCTGCGCGTAGACGAGATCCTCGTAGCTGCGGCTGCCGTTCGCCGCGAAGTACGCGGTGACCGCGTCGGGGCCGCCGATGCTCGAGAAGCTCAAGCTCATCACGCGGAAGGTGTCGGCGATGCGACGGCTCGCGTCTTCGTTCTCGGACTGCGCGAAGTCGTAGCCGCTCGACACCTTGTAATCGAGCAGTGCGATGTACTGGTGCAGCGCCTCGTCGTGGAGCTCCTGCTTGTAGAGCGTCCAGCCGAGCTTGTAGAGCGCGAGCTCGTAGAACTCCGAGGACGGGCCGCGCTGCGCGATCGCGCCGTAGGCCTGCTCGGCCTCCACGTAGCGTCGCCGCGTGAAGAAGTACTCGGCGCGGCGGAACCAGACCTCGTCGATGTGCTGCGACTGCGGGTGCTCGGCGATCAGCTGCTCGGTGACGGCGATCGCCTCGTCGGGGCGCCCGAGCTCGTCGAGCGCGCGCGCCTTCTGGTAGAGCACGCGATCCTTGTGCTCGTAGTCCGGATAGGCTTCGAGGATGCGGTCGTAGAGCGCGATCGCCTCGAGCGGCTCGCTGCTCGCCTCCGCGGCGACCCCGTCAGCGAGCAGCGCGAGCTCGGCGCCTGCGCGTTCCGGGATCGCTTCCGACGCGGAGGCGCGCCGCTCGAATTCCCGATCGGATTCCGCGCCCGCGGTGGCGATCCGCAGCGACTCGTCGTTGCCACGCTCGCGCCAGGACGCGACCGGGCGCGCCGTCGGCGCGGGCAGCGACGATGTCTTCGCGCCGCCGAGCACGCCGAACACCTTCTCGAGCTTCAAGTCTGCCAGGCGCCGCATCGCCTCGGGCGCGAGCGCCGACTCCGCGCCCTGCTCGAGGAAGCGGCGATAGCCCTCCATGGCCTTGTCGAGGCCATTCCCGACGCGCACGTTCGCCGTGTCCGCCTCGACGCGATGCAGCTCGGCGAGCGTGCGCTTCTCGGGGCTCGCGCAGGCAGCGACGAGCACGGAAGTCAAAGCGATTGCAGTGCGTGCGCGCGGCATCGGTCCACGATCCTCACTGCAGCTGCGCACGAGCCTGCGCCTTGGCGGCGCGGTCGTAGCTGTCCGCAAACGCGAAGCGCGCCTGCTGCTGGTGGCGCTCGAGCAGATCGCGGCGCGCGACGAGCTCGTCGATCGCGACGCTCTCGAGCTGCTCTCCTTGGCGCTCGCGCAGCGCAACGACCCGCTCCAGCGCCTCTGCGATCCGCGCGCGTAGCCCGGCGATCGGCGCTTCGTAGCTCGTGTAGCCGTGCACGGCGGCCTGGCGCGCTCGCACGAACGCGTCGTATCGCGCACCGAGCAGATCGATGTCCGCGTCGAGCTCGCGCAGATGGCGGTGCGCTTCCGTGAGCCGCTCGGGATACTGCGTCTCGAGCGTCCAGCGGAGCGCGCCGCGCACGCGCGAAAGCCGTGCGCGGAGCGCAGCGGCGTGTGCGCCGCGCGCCGCGCCGAGCCGCGACTCGAG
>DASPGF010000285.1:0-6623 GCA_035620755.1 Myxococcota bacterium | reverse complement strand
GTCTTGCGCTCGCCCGAGCTCTTGCGCAGGCGCGCCCGCTGGTGCTTCGCCTTCCGCCTCGCGCGATAGCGCGTGCTCTTCGAGCGGTTGCGGTGCGGCAGGGCCTTGGCTTTCTTCACGCTTCGCTCCGAATCCCGGATTCGCGGGAGCGCGCATCCTAGCAGCGCGGGTCGACGCGTGCATGCCGCGCGCTGCGTGCGCCCCCCGGGGCTACAATCGGGCGCGCGATCGCCGCAGCATCGGCGATGCGGCGGAGCGAGCGCCCGCAGCGCGAGCGAAACCTGGAGGTGCGGTGGGAACGGACGCGAGGCGCGCGGAGCTGCTCGAGCTGATCCTCGCCGTCTCGTTCCGACGCCAGAAGGTGACGCTCGCGAGCGGCGCCGAGAGCGATTTCTATCTCGACCTGCGCCAGACACTGATGCGGCCGCGCGGCGTCGCGCTCGCGGGCGAGCTGCTGCTGGAAAAGCTGCTCGCGGGCCCGCCGGTGCGAGCGGTCGGCGGCATGGCGGTCGGCGCGGTGCCGCTCGTCACCGCGGTGCTCGCGGCCGCGCACGCGCGCGATCCGGGCAGCGAGCTGCTGGGCTTCTTCGTGCGCAAGCAGGCCAAGCAGCACGGCCTCGCGCGGCGCATCGAGGGCGGCTTCGAGCTGGGACAGACCGTCGCGCTCGTCGAGGACACGATGACCACCGGCGGCTCGACGCTCGAGGCGCTCGATGCGGTCGTGGCCGAGGGTGGTAAGGTGGCGCGCGTGCTGTGCATCGTGGATCGCGGCGAGGGCGCCGCGGCCGCGTTCGCAGCGCGTGGCCTCGAGCTCGAGGCGCTGTTCGGACGCGCGGACCTCCCGGTCTGATCCGGCGCGCGCGTTCGAGCGGCAGGAGATCGAGCATGCATCTCAACCTCGGCGTGATCCTGCAGGAGAGCGCGCTCGCGCGGCCCGGGCACACCGCCGTGCGCCTGAACGAGCGCGCGCTGAGCTACGCCGAGCTCGACCGCCAGGCGCGCGGCATCGCGACCGCGCTGCTCGCGCGCGGGCTCGAGCCGGGCCAGACCGTCGCGCTGCTGATCCCGAACGTTCCCGAGTTCACGACGGCGTACTTTGGAATCCTCTACGCGGGCTGCACGGTGGTTCCGCTCAACGTGCTGCTCGCGCCGCCCGAGATCACCTACCACCTGCAGGATTGCGAGGCGAAGCTGCTGATCGCGCATCCGTTCTTCGCGGAGAGCGTGCGCGCGGGCGCGTCCGCGGCCGGTGTACCCGTGGTGTGGAGCAGCGGCGCGGGCGACGACTCGCTCGACGCGATGGCCGCGCAGCAGCCGCTCGCGGATCTGCATCCGACGCTGCCGACCGACACCGCGGTGATCCTCTACACCTCGGGGACGACCGGAAAGCCCAAGGGCGCCGAGCTCACGCACTCGAACCTGTTCCTCAACTGCTCGGTCGCGGTGCCCCGGCTGATGGACGTCGGGAGCGACGTCGTGATGATCGCGGTGCTTCCGCTGTTCCACTCGTTCGGCCAGACCGCGGTGCAGAACGCGGCGATCTCGCTCGGCGGAACCATCACGATGCTGCCGCGCTTCACGCCGCAGGACGCGCTGCAGATCATGGAGCGCGATCGCGTGACGCTGTTCGCGGGCGTGCCGACCATGTACTTCGCGCTGCTCCACCATCGCAGCGAGCGCGAGCACGACCTCTCCGCGCTCAAGCACTGCTTGTCGGGCGGCGCGCCGATGCCCGTCGAGGTGATGCGCGCGTTCGAGCAGAAGTTCCCCGTCGAGATCCTCGAGGGCTACGGGCTCTCCGAGACGTCGCCGATCGCGAGCTTCAACATGCTCGGTCGCCCGCGCGTGCCGGGCTCGATCGGCTATCCGGTCTGGGCGACCGAGATGCGCGTCGTCGACGACCAGGACCGACCGCTCCCCGACGGCGTGCCCGGCGAGATCTGCATCCGCGGCCACCAGGTGATGAAGGGCTACCTCAAGCGCGAGGACGCGACGCAGGAGGCGCTGCGCGGCGGCTGGTTCCACTCGGGCGACATCGGCACGCGCAGCCCCGAGGGCCACTTCACGATCGTCGACCGCAAGAAGGACATGATCCTGCGCGGCGGCTTCAACGTCTATCCGCGCGAGGTCGAGGAGGTGCTATAGGGTCACGAGGCGATCGCCGAGGCCGCGGTGATCGGTGTCGCCGACGAGGAGATGGGCGAGGAGGTCAAGGCGGTGGTCGCGCTCAAGCCCGGTGCCGAGCTCGGCGCCGACGCGCTGATCGCGTTCTGCAAGCAGCGGCTCGCCGCCTACAAGTATCCGCGCATCGTCGAGTTTCGCGACGCGCTGCCGAAAGGTCCGACGGGCAAGATCCTCAAGCGCGAGCTCCGCTAGGCGTTGCGTCGTGCGCGCCGCGCGCCGCCGCGCCGCACGGCGCGTCGAGATGGCAAGGGATCGCGATGCGCGCGATGCGAATTCGTCGCACCCGTCACGGGATCGCCGCGGTTTCCTAACGAGAACCTAACGAGAACGTCGATCCCGCTGCACCGACCCGAGAGTAGAGTCGGCCGTCGATGTGCTGCGGCTCACTCGCGCTCGCTCGGCGATCCCCCATCGACATCCAGCGTGCGCAGCGGATTCGTTCGCGGCGCCGCGCATGATCCGCGCAGAGCGTGCTCGCGCGACCCGGCCGAGGGCTCGGGCTCTCCGCGCCGTGCTCGCGCTCGCGCTCGCGGCCGCGAAGGGTGCGGCACCCGCGATCGCCGCGGACGAGGAGAAGCGCGCGGCGCCCGCGATCGCCGCAGACGAGGAGAAGCGCGCGGCACCCGCGATCGCCGCGGGCGAGGAGAAGCGCGCGGCACCCGCGGCCGCCGCGGACGAAGAGCCGGAGGCGATCGAGGGCTCCGAGAACGCCGATCCGGGTGCCGACATCGATTGGTCGCAGGTCGAGGAGATCTACGTCCAGCCCGACGCGCTCGCCACCAGGCAGCGAGTCGAGGCGGTCTCGCTCGTGGATCAGATGAGCGCGATGGAGATCTCCAAGTTCGCGGCCAGCGACATCGGCGAGGCGATCAAGCGGGTCCCCGGCGTCAATCTCGTCGAAGGCCAGTTCGCGGTGATCCGCGGACTCGAGGATCGCTACAGCAGCACGCTCTTCAATTCGGCCGTGATCCCGAGCCCGGATCCCGATCGCCAGTCCGTCCAGCTCGACCTGTTTCCATCCGACGTCGTGTCGAACCTGTCGGTCGCGAAGACCTTCGAGGCCGCGCTGCCGAGCAACTCCTCAGGCGGCTCGATCGACGTGGCGACCCTCTCCTACCCCGAGGCGTTCGAGATGAGCTTCAGCGCGAAGGGCGGCTTCAACGACAACGCGATCGACGAGTTCCTCGGCTATCGCAGCGGCTCACCGGTCGGCGCCGAAGAGAGTGGGAGCGACGTGATCGACAGCGAGTTCGAAGCGATGCTCGGCGGGCGCCACGAGCTCGCGCAGCGCGAATTCCGATTCAAGGGGGTCTGGGATCGCGATATCGACCACGTCACCGCCGAGGGCTACCAGGAGAACCTCGAGCCCTACCTCGGCGAGTTTCCGCGCTTCGGCCCCCAGCGCTCGGGCGATCTCGCGCTCGGCCGGCTCAGCCTCTCGGGGGGTCGCTTCGATCTGACCGCGAGCGAGCGCAGCGAGCAGGACACGGGCTACGGCGCGTTCGGCTTCGACCTCGACGAGGCCGGCAACCACCAGCTCGATGCGACGGTCTTCTACACGAGGAAGAAGGAGGAGGTCGTCCAGCTCGATTCGAACGGCTATCTGCCGACGATGGACTACGCGCGGCTGATCGAGCTGCAGCAGAACGGCGACCCGATCAAGTTCCAGGAGTGGAACGGCTTCGCGACGCTGAGCTCGTGGATCGCGCGCACGGTGCGCGAGGACGTGAGCGAGGCGCCGAGCCGCGGCCCCGTCTGGTTCTCGAACTTCTCCGAGCACAAGTCGTTCAAGCGCGACCGCGACCTGCTCGTGACGCAGCTCAACGGCGACCACCGCTTCGAGGCGCTCGACGGCCTCTACCTGAGCTGGGCGGCCAACTACGCGAAGACCACGCAGGATGAGCGCGCGCAGGAGGTCGGGATGTTCTTCGAGCCCGATGATCTGAGCCAGATCCCGACGCGCTTTCCCGTCACGGTCGCGGCGCTCGGGCCGGGGAGCTTCGTTGCGAACAACATCATCCTGTCGAGCGAGAACGACATCGAAGAGAAGCAGGGCTTCGGTCGCCTGGACGCGGAGTACGAGCGCGAGCTCGCGCCGTTCGCGAGCCTCGCCGTCGCGACGGGCGGCTGGTACGAGCACGCGACGCGAGACGTGGACTCGAGCTTCCTCGAGAGCCCGTCCGTGATTGGCTCGAGCCAGTTCGCACTGTTCGGCGACACGCCGCAGCAGCTCGGCTCGAGCCTGTTCGGCGCGCTCGACCGCTCTGCGGGCGGCGGAATCTCGGGCGTGCGGCACACGACCAACGACTCGACGCGAGACATCCGCGCGTGGAGCGCCGAGGCCACGCTCACGCTCTGGGAGGACTTCGACGCACTCGGTGGGCTTCGCTACGAAGACATCCAGATCGAGTCGAACAACGCCCCGTTCACCGGGGAGGATCGGTTCGGCGCGCCCGACATCTTCCCGACCCGCTACTTGTTCTTCGACCGGCTCGACAACCCCGCGCGCGGCGAGGTTGCGAGCGCGCTTCCGCCCGGCACCACGTTCAACGATCAGATCCTCGGCATCTCGGTTCCGGTCGATCCCGTCACGGGCCTCGTCGACCTGCTCGACCGCGGCGCGATCGAGGCGCTCGTCAATGGCGAGATCGACGAGACCAAGCTGCTGCCCGCGGCCGGAATCGCCTATCGGCCGATCGACGGGCTGAGCGTGCGCGGCGCGTACTCGCGCACCGTCGCGCGCCCGTCGTTTCGCGAGATGGGTTTCTACGTCACGCTCGATCCCAAGACGGATGACCTGATCGTCGGGAATCCGCAGCTCGGGCTCTCCGACGTCGAGAGCGTCGACGGGCGCATCGAGTATCTATGGGGAGATCTCGGCGACCTCGCGGCGTTCAGCGCGTTCTACAAGACGATCGACGATCCGATCGAGAGCATCGTCGTGCGCGATCCTCTCAACTTCGAGGCGACGAGCGCGCTGTTCCGAACCTTCTTCAACAACCCGAGCCAGGCCGAGCTCTGGGGCGTCGAGGCCGAGGCGCGCAAGAGCCTGGGCTTCCTCGGCCCGGAGCTGCTCGACTACTTCTCGATCGGAGGGAACTACACCTACATCGACGCCGAGGTGGACCGCAGCCCGGCCGAGCTCGCGCGCGCGCAGGCTTTCTTCCGGCTCGCGAACGGCGACACGGCCGTGTTCAGGCAGCTCGCGCCCACGCGCCGGCTGTTCGCGCAGCCGGAGTGGATCGCGAACGCCGATTTCACGATCGACCATCCGGACTGGGGGACCCGGCTCACGCTCGCGGTATTCGCGATCAGCGACGTGCTCGACGCGGCGGGCAGCGCGGTGCTCGGACCCGACGGCGACGTCAAGTCCGCGACCCTCGATCGCTACATCGACAGCTACTACCAGCTCGATCTGATTGCGAGTCAGGACTGGCGGCTGCCGCGCGATCTCGGCGTGCTGACGTTCAAGCTCAACGTGAAGAATCTCACCGACACGACCCGCCGCATCGTCTACGACCCCGATCAGACGGTCGGTGAGTACGTCGAGCGCGCCTACAAGATCGGGCGCGACTTCTCGTTCTCGATCGAGTACTCGTTCTCGTACTGATGCCTGCGCCGGTAGGCGCCGGGCGTCGAGCCGGTGTGCTTGCGAAACGCCGCGTTGAACTGCGAGAGCGAGCTCCAGCCGCTCGAGAGCGCGACGCTCGTGACGGAATCGCGGCCGCGCTCGAGAAGCCGCTTCGCGCGCTCGACGCGCAGCTGTGCCGCGTACTCGCGGAACGGCAGCCCCATCTCGCCGCGGAACAGGCGCGACGTCTGCCGCTCCGAGAGCCCGAGCACCTCGGCGAGCCCGCGCAAGCTCGGCGGGATGCCGTCGCGGTCCGCCGCGAGCCGAACGAGCGTCGCCAACACCGATCGGTGACAGCCCCGGCGGATCGACGTGCCGCGCACGGAATCGGCGTCGAGCGCCGCGCCCGTAGCGTCGAGCGCACGCCCCGCGATCGCGAGCCAGCGCGCGGTCCACTCGAGCGCGTGGCCGCGCCGCGCATCGAGCTGCGACGACGCCCAGGCCTCGCGCAGCGCTCGCGCGAGCTCGATGGCAGCGGGCCGCCCCGCGTCGAGCACGGCGTGCTCGAGCTCGTGTGCCGAATCGGCCGCACCCGCGAGGCGCAGCCCGCTCTGCAGCCAGCGCGCGGGGAACTCGAGAAGCAGCACCTCGGCAGCGCTGTCGTGGCGCGCGGCGAGCCGAAGTGGGCGCTCGGATCGGCACAGCAGCAGCGAGCCGGCCTCGACGCTGGCCGCTGCGAACTCGGCGACGTGCACGCTCGCGCGCCCCGCGGCGACGAGCGCGATTGCGAGCGGCCGAACCCGCGCTCCCGGCCCCGCGAGCCGCGCCGCGGTGAGGCGCGTGAGCTGCGGCGCATCGCGCTCTTCCG
>DASPGF010000284.1:0-3161 GCA_035620755.1 Myxococcota bacterium | reverse complement strand
GCGGGCATCACGCCGAAGAACACGCCCGCGCAGACCGACAGCCCGAGCACGCACGCGACGGCCCACAGCGGTGCGGCCGCGGGCACCGCGGGGTACATCCAGGTGACGAGGTGGATGGTCGCGTAGCCCGCGGCGAGCCCGAGCAGCGCGCCCGCGGTCGCGATCACGAGCGACTCCATCAGGAAGATCAGCATCACCTGGCGGTGCGTGGCGCCGACCGCCTTGAGCAGTCCGATCTCCGCGCGCCGCTCGGAGACCGCGACCAGCATCACGTTCATGATGCCGATGCCGGCCACCGTGAGCGAGATCGCCGCGATGCCGACGAGCACGAGCGTGAGCGTCGCGAGGATCGCCGACAGCGACGCGACCACCGAGTCGGGCGTCACGCAGGTGACGTCGACCTCGTCGTGGCGGTCGAGGATCACGGCCTCGATCTTGCGCTTCGCCTCGTCGATGTCGGCGCCGGGTCGCAGCTGCAGCATGACGCGGAACAGCGAGGTGCGATTGAACATCCGCATCCCCGTCGCGACCGGCACGATCGATACCTCGTCGAGGTTCTGGCCGAGGTGGGTTCCGCGCGGACCGTTCACACCGATCACGCGCATGCGCCACTCGCCCACGCGGATCGATTTGCCGACCGGATTCTCCTCCGCGAACAGCTGCTCGGCGGTCTGCCGGCCGAGCACCACGACGTTCGCGCCGCGGTCGATGTCGCCCGCGGGTAGCTTGGTGTCGCGCGCGATCGGGATCCCGCGCAGCTCGAAGAACTCGGCCGTGGAGCCGAGCACGACCACCTGCCGGCTCTTGTTCCCGTACGAGATGGTCTCGTTGCCCATCGAGATCGGCGCGATGCGAACCGCTTCGGGGATGCGCCGCAGCAGCGCCTCGGCGTCGTCGAGCGTGAGGTCGTTCGGCGTGCCGGTGAAGCCCGGCATCATGCCGGTGGTCTCGGTCTTGCCGGGAATCACGACGATCACGTCGGTGCCGAGCGAGAGAAACTGCTCCGCGACGTAGCGCCGCGCGCCCTCGCCGAGCGCGGTCAGGAAGATCACCGCGACCACACCGATCACCACGCCGAGCAGGCTCAGGCCCGCGCGCCGCGGCTGCTGGAGCAGCGCCGTGACCGCGAAGCGCACGACGTCCTCCGCGATCAAGCGAGCCCGCCCTTGCGGCCCGCAGCGGAGAACTCCGCGGCCGAGAGGCGCCGCCGGATCTCGCCGTCGCGCATCTCGAGGATGCGATCCGCGCGCCGCGCGACCTCGGGGTCATGGGTCACGACCGCGAGCGTGTGCCCCTTCTCGTTGAGCGCCTCGAGCAGCGCGAGGATCTGCTCGCCCGAGTGCGTGTCGAGGTTCCCCGTCGGCTCGTCGGCGAGCAGCAGGCGCGGCTGCATCGCGGTGGCGCGCGCGATCGCGACGCGCTGCTTCTGGCCGCCCGAGAGCTCGGCGGGCCGGTGCCCCGCGCGGTCGCCGAGACCGACCGACTCGAGCGCGGCGCGCGCGCGGTCGCGGCGCTCCGCGCGCGGAACTCCCGCGAGCGTCATCGGCAGCTCGATGTTGGCGATCGCGTCGAAGCGCGGCACGAGGTGGAACGACTGGAAGATGAAGCCGATCTCGTTCAAGCGGATGCGCGCGAGCTCATCGGGATCGAGCGCCTCGACGGCGCGACCGTCGAAGAAGTACTGGCCGCGCGTCGGCCGATCGAGGCAGCCGAGGATGTTGAGCAGCGTCGATTTGCCCGAGCCCGACGGGCCGATGATCGCGATGTGCTCGCCCGCCGCGATCGTCTCGTGGATCGCCTTGAGCGCATGGACGGTCTCCTCGCCCATCTCGAAGCTGCGCCAGATGTCCTCGAGGCGAATCACGACACATCGTCGCGCGAGATGATCTCGACCACCTGCCCCGCTTCCACCTCGACGCGATCGAGCGAGGTGACGACGATCTCGCCGGGCTCGAGGCCGGAGCGGATCTCGACGTAATCCCAGTTGCGCAGCCCCGTCTCGACCACGCGCTCGACGAGCACGTCGTCCTCGACGACGAACACGCGCACGTCCTGGAACAGCGCGGTCGTGGGGATCCTCAGCACGTCGTGCAGCGTCTGCAGGATCACCTCGACGTCCGCGGAGGTGCCGGGCAGCAGGCTGCTCGCGACCTCGGGATCGTCGAGCTCGACCTCGATCTCGACGGTGCGATTCTGCGCCTCGATGTCGAGCACGTAGGGCGCGATGCGTGTCACCTTGCCCATGAAGACATCACCTGGCCTCGAGTCGACGGTGACCCGCACCGGGAAGCCGAGCTGGATGCGCCCCGAGTCGATCTCGTCCATCGGCGCACTCACGTAGAGCGAGTCGCGGTTGATCAGGTCGATGATGCCCTGGGGCTGCGGCGTGACCCACTCGCCGATCTCGGCGTCGACCTCCGCGATCACGCCCGAGAACGGTGCGTAGATGCTGACCTTGTCGAGGTTGGCGGCCGCGCCCGCGCGCGTCGCGCGCACCTCGCGGCGCTGCGCGTCCGCGGCATCGCAGCCCGCCTGCGCGGCCTGATAGACGTGCAGCAGCTGGTCGAGCAGATCCTCGGAGACGATGTTCTGGGCCGCGAGCTTGCGCTTGCGGTCGTACTCGCGGCGCGCCTTGTCGCGCGTGATGCACATCTCCTGGTAGTGGGCGTCGGCCGCGCGAATCGCCTCGATCGCCTGCGTCTCCTGCGCGCGCAGCGTCGAATCGTTCAGCAGCAGCAGCAGCTCGCCCTGGGTGACGCTGTCGCCCTCGCGGTGCGTGATCTCGACCACGCGGCCGCCGATCTCGGTCGAGAGCAGCGCGCGCTGTCGCGCGCGGATGGTTCCCGCCTTCGAGTTCGTCACCGTCGAGTCGATCGAGCCGCGCTCGACGGGCGTGGTGCGCACGGGAATCGGCTCGGGTGCGAACACGGTCGCGCGCAGCAGCAAGGCGAGCGCGGCGATGCCGAGCGCGACCGCCGCGCGGAAGCGCCATTTTCGAAACGCGTCCGAGGCGAAGGCGCGCACGTGCATGGGCGCCATGCTAGCAGCCGCGCTCAGCGCGAGGGCGGCACCGCGTCGCGCGCTCATCGCCCCGCGATGCGCTTCGCGTCGCATTTGAACATCCGAGCGGCGCCGCGCTGATAGGTGAAGATCAGCGCGCG
>DASPGF010000283.1:0-5104 GCA_035620755.1 Myxococcota bacterium | reverse complement strand
CCAGGAGTTCCTCGAGGCAGCGCGAGCGCGGCTCGCGCCGGGGGGCATCTATGCGCAGTGGTTCCACGCCTATGAATCCGACACCGAAGTCATGTCGCTCGTATTGCGAACCTACTCGTCGGTGTTTCCGTACGTCTCCGTCTGGTACACGCTCGCGTCCGACATGCTGCTGCTCGGCTTCGACCGCGCAGAGCGCGCACTCGATGTCGCTGCGCTCGAGGCGCGCTTCGGACGCAGCGACTTCGCGGCGGGCTTTGCGCGCGTCGGAATCGACAGCTTCGCGCAGCTCGTGGCACACGAGCTGCTGCCGCTCGGCTCGGGTCAAATCGTCGACTTGCCTGGCGAGGTTCACACGCTGCGCCATCCGATCCTGAGCTATCGAGCCGCGCGCTCGTTCTTCCGCGGTCGGGTCGGATCGCTGCCGCCCTACCGGAGCCCTGCACAGACTGGTGTCTCGATGCAGAATTCGCTGCTGCGGCTGTACGCGCAAGGCGCGCGACCCCTGCCCGAGTCGATCATCGAGGCGGCCGCCTACGAGGCCTGCCGCTTCGAGCACAACGCGCACTGCGCGACGTTCTTCGCGCTCTGGTCGCTGAGCTACCCGCAGTCGCCGACGCTCCAGGGCGCCCTCGAGGGATCGCGCGGACGCGGCGCCGAGGCGCGCAGGACGCTCTCTCCGAGCCGCCTCGCGGAGATCAAGTCGCTGTTCTCGGGCGCGAGCATCGAGGCGCGCGAGAGCTTCAGCGCGCTCGAGGCCGAGCAGCTGACGGAGTCCTACCGTCGCCACTATCATCACGTCGTGCCATTCGAACGCAGGCTGATCGACGTGCTGTGGGACCGCTGCCGCGGAGACGATTGCGAGACGCGGCGCGCGCAAGCCGAGTCGCTGCTCGGGCTATCCCATGGCGGCGCCGATTCGCGGGTCGACGACGCGAGAGATGCCGACGGCTCGCGGGGATGAGCCGCGTCGGGCTTTCCGGTAACGTGATCGCGCCGAGGCGGATGGCCCGGCCCGCGAAGCGCTAGACCAGAGGAGTTCGCCTTGCGCCTGTTCCGTCGACGTCGTCTCGCCGCGCTGCTCGCGCTGCTCGCACTCGCCTGCAGCCGCGAGCCCGAAGATCCGCTCGTCGAGATTCGGCAGCTCCACGAGCAGCAGCGCTATGCGGAGACGGTCGATCCCCTGCGCATCATCGTCGACAAGGATCCCTCGCGCCTCGAGGCGCAGTTCCTGCTCGGCTCGGCGCTGCTGTTCTCCGGAAATGGCGGGCTCGCGGTTTGGCCGCTGCGGGTCGCCGCGCAGGCGCCCGAGTACGCGATCGAAGCGCGCATGCTGCTCGCGCGCGCGATGCTCGAGAGCCGCACCGCGCCCGACGCGATCGGCGTGCTCGACGAAGTGCTGGAGCTCGAGCCCGAGAACGTGCCCGCGCTGGTGTTGCGGATCCAGGCCTACCAGGCGACCGGGCGGAACGACGATGCGCTGCGCGACATCGATCGCGTGCTCGAGCTCGACCCCGAGAACATTCCCGTGCTCGTGCCGCGCGTGACGGCGCTGATCGCTGCGGAGAAGATCGACGAGGCGGAGGTGGCGATCGAGACGGCTCGCGAGCGGCTCGAGCAGACCGACGAAGAGGTCGATCTCTCGATCCGGGCGACGCTCTGCGTCGCGCGCGGCATGTTCGCGTACGAGAAGGACGAGCCGGACGTCGCCGAGGCCCAGTACGAGAGCTGCCTCGAGGAGTTCCCCGATCTTCCGCTCGTCGTCCAGGAGGCCGCGGGCTTCTACCACATGATCGGGCAGAGCGATCGCGGGCGCGCGCTGATCGAGGCCGCGCTCGAGCGGACCGGTCGGAGCGCGTTCCGGCTCGCGCTCGCGAACTGGATGCGCAGCGTCGGTCGGAGCGAGGACGAGGAGCGGCTGCTGCGCGAGGACGCCGAGCAGAACCAGAGCGTCGACGGCTGGTTCCGGCTCGCGGACTTCTACGTCGGGCGCGACGAGTTCGACGAGGCGCTCGAGGCGTTCGACTTCGCGCTCGCGCTGAGCCCCGACCCGCCGGAGTCGCTGCTGTTCGCGTACGCGGACACGCTGGTCCAGGACGGCCAGTACGAAAGGGCGCGCAAGCTCGTGGCGGGATTCGAGCAGAGCGTGTTTCGCGATCTGATCACGGGACGGATCCTGCTCGGTGAGGGCGATCCGCGGGGCGCGCTCGAAGCGTTCGAGAAGGGGATCCGGCTCTGGCCCAATTCTCCGGGTGGGCGCTTCCTCGCGGGCCAGGCCGCCGAGCAGATCGGCGCCTTCGAGCGCGCGATCTCCGAGTATCGCGAGTCGGTCCGCGCGGATCCGGCGCACACCAAGGCCGGCCTCGAGCTCGCGAAGCTCTACCTGATCCGGGGATTGCACGGCGATGCGCTCGACGCGGTCCAGCGCTTCATGCAGGGGCATCCGAACGATCTCGAGGGAACCCTCGTCGCGATCCGCATCGCGCAAAAATCGAAGCGCTTCGGGGTCCTCAACGAGGGGCTGAGGCTGCTCAACGAGAAGCCCGAGAACGCGGGCATCGGGCTCGCCGAGCATGCCACGTTGATCGCCGAGAGCAGCCCCAACGGGGCCGCGCTCGCGGTGGAGACGATCGAGAAGAGCCCGCTCGACCTCACCGATCCGCTCAACGCGCCCGCGCTGCGCGTGCTGACGTCGCGCCTCGGCGAGCTCGACCGGCACGCCGACGCCGAGCAGCGGGTCCGTCGCGCGCTCGACGCGCACCCCGACGCCGCTGCATTCCACGAGATCCACGGCCGCGTGCTGCGCGCGATGGGCAAGCCGCGAGAAGCGGCTCAGGCCGCCTACGAACGCGCGCTCGAGCTCGATTCGAAGCAGGTCGACGCGCTCGTCGGCCTCGCCGAGCTCGCGGCGGACGCGTCCGAGATCGACGCAGCGCTCGCGCACTACGCGCAGGCCGCCGAGATCGCGCCCGATCGCGCCGACGCCGAGCTCGCGTCGGCGAAGCTCGAGCTCGCGGCGGGTCGAACCGATGCCGCGGTCGAGCGGCTGCGGCGCCTGCTCATGCAGCACCCGCGGGAGACGGGCGCACAGCTCGAGCTCGCGCGCATCCTTGCCGAGCGCGGGGATTTCGAGTCGAGCCTCGATTACGCGCGCCGCGCCGAGTGGCTGCACGCGGCCGATGCCGAAGCGACACTCGCTCGGATCGAGGAGCTGCGCGCGCAGCGGCAAGCGACGCCGGATGCCCCGGCGGCATCGAAGTAGCGCGCCGCGCAACCGCGCTGGCGCGCCGGGTGGCCAGCCCGAGAGCTTCGATCCGAAGCGCCGCAGCCGCTCGGGCGCGCGGCTCGCGGCGCTCGTGCTTGCGTCGACGATCGGCGCGAGCGCGGTCGCGCGCGCCCAGACACAGATCGGTGGCGTGCTCGAATCGGATGCGACCTGGAGCCCGGCGGGCAATCCGTACCGGATGATCGACGACGTGACGGTTGCCGCGGGCGCGACGCTCACGCTGCTCCCGGGCGTGGTAGTGAAGGCGGTCGGCGCGAATCGCGAGCTGATCGTGCTCGGGCGACTCGTCGCGCGAGGAACGGCCGCACGGCCGATCGTGATCACCTCCGACGCAGACGACAGCGCGAACGGCGACACCAACGGCGATGGCTCGGCGACGCGACCCGCCTTCGGCGACTGGGTGGGCGTCGGCTTCGCGCCGAGCAGCCCCGGTGGCATCGGTCCGTTCGTCGAGATCCGCTACGCGGGCTACTACGGCGAGTCGGGCAGCAACTTCGCGGGGAATGCGTCCGACGTCGCCTCGCGCGTGCGCGTCGCGTGTACGCGCTGCCACCTGTTCCCCGAGGCCGAGATCCTGCCGCGCGAGCTCTGGCGCGATCAGCTCGTCGTGATGCGCGACCTCGTCGGCTCGCTGCCGGCCGAAGCGGGTGGATCGCCGATCGGCTTCTCGCTGCGCGAGGTCGCCGAGTGGTACGAGCAGCAGGCGCCGCAGAGCTTCCGGCTGCTGCGATCGCTGACGCGCGAGGGGGCCGGGCCGCTGCGCTTCCGCAGGCGCCCGCTCGAGCTGGCGGCGGACGGGACGCCCGCGGTCGCGACCGTGGTCGCAGTGGATGGCGGCCGCTTCGGGAAGCGCGATTTCGCGCTCGCCGCGGTCGACATGGCGGGCGGCGGCATCTACCTGCTCTCCCGGTCCGAAGGCCCGCAGCGGATCGCGGGCGCGGGGCACCCCGTGCGCGCGATCCCCGGGGATCTGAACGGCGACGGGCTCACCGATCTGGTCGTGAGCGATCTCGGCGACCTCGCTCTCACCGACGCGGAAGTCGGCCGCGTGCTGGCGGTGCTGCAGCAGCCCGCGGGCGATTTCACCGTCGAGCCGATCCTCGAGGGTGTCGGCCGCGTCGCCGATGCGCGCCCGCTCGACTGCGATCTCGACGGCGATCTCGACGTCGTGGTGGCCGCGTTCGGCTGGCGCGCCAGCGGCGGCGTCTACCTGCTGCGCAATCAGACGGCAGCCGGCGGGCCGCTGCGCTTTCGCACGGAGCGGATCGTCGCGCGCGCGGGCGCGGTCTCCGCGCTGCCGATTCCCGCGCGCGAGCCGGGTCTCAAGCCGGGCTTCGCGGTCGCGTTCGCCCAGCAGCACGAGCTCGTCTCGTTCTTCCACCCCGCGGCGCGCGAGGCCGTGCAGCCGGCGCGCGCGGCGGACGCTGCATTGGACTACGAGGAGCAGGTCGTCTACCGCGCGCCGCATCCGAACTGGGGGATCAGCAACCTCGAGTCGGCGGATCTCGACGGGGACGGCGACCTGGATTTCCTGATCGCGCACGGCGACACGCTCGACGATGGCTTCGCGTTCAAGCCGTACCAGGGCGTGATGTGGCTCGAGAATCGCGGCGGCGAATTCATCGCACATCGCATCGGCGCGCTCTACGGCGCGCACCGCGCCGAGGCCGCGGATCTCGACGGGGACGGCGACCTCGACGTGGTCGCGGGCGCGTTCCTGCCCCAGGTCGCGCAGCCCATGCCGAAGCAGCCGTTTCGCGTCGACTCGCTGGTCTGGTTCGAGCGCACGCCCACGGAGTGGATCCCGTGGTCGATCGAGGC
>DASPGF010000282.1:0-8918 GCA_035620755.1 Myxococcota bacterium | reverse complement strand
GCTCGCGCTCGATGCCGGCCTCGCCGCCGCGCGCGAGCTGCTCGAGCTGCCGCTGGCGCGCCTCGCCCTCGCCGTGGATCAGGAGCGCGTAGATCAGCGCGCGCGCGCGATACGGCTCGCGCGCAGCGTCGACCACGTCCGCGGGAAGGCTGGCCACGAGCGCGGTCGCGTAGCGAACGTGATCCGCGGTCGGCTGGCCCGTCTGCGCGAGTGCGCTGCGGGGCGCGGGCTCCGCGGGCAGCTCGCCCTTCCAGCTCGGATCGAGTCGCCGAATGCGCTCGCGCAGCGGCGGGTGCGTCGCGAAGATCATCTGCAGGCCCGCGTGCAGCCCCTGGCTGAAGTAGCTGTGGCTCGCCTCGGGTGCCGCGGGGCTGCGCAGGATCGAGCCGACCTCGAGGCCGGCGATCTTCTTGAGCGCACCCGCGATCCCGTCCGGGTTGCGCGTGAACTGCACCGCCGACGCATCCGCGAAGTACTCGCGCTGCCGGCTCACGGCTGCCTTGATGAGATTGCCGAAGAAGGTTCCGATGAAGCCGACGAGCATCAGGCCGAAGCCGGTGACCGCGATCGCCGCGACCGCAGCCGCGGCGCCGCCGCGATTGTTGCCGCGCCCGCCGGACGGCGCGTATCCCGCTGAGCGCAGCAGGTAGTAGCCGATGATTCCGATCACGAGGATGCCGTGGAGCACCCCCATCAGCCGGATGTTCAGGCCCATGTCGCCGCTCAGGATGTGGCTGAATTCGTGCGCGATCACGCCCTGCAGCTCGTCGCGGCTCAGCCGCTCGACACAGCCGCGCGTAACTCCGATCACCGCGTCGCTCGGCGCGAAGCCCGCGGCGAACGCGTTGATGCCGCGCTCGCCCTGCAGCAGGTAGACGCGCGGCGCCGGCGTGCCCGAGGCGATCGCCATCTCCTCGATCACGTTGAGCAGCCGCCGCTCATCGGGATCCTTCGAGTCGGGCGCGATCGGCACGCCGCCGAGCGCCTCGGCGACCACCGCGCCGCCGCTGCGCAGCTGCGCGATCTTGTAGAGGCTGCCGCCCCCCACCACGACGATCGTCGCGACCGCAGCGCCGAGCAGCAGCTCGGGCTGCCACCAGCGCAGCGCCATGGTGATCTCGGCGGTCTCCGGGTCGATCTGCTCGAAGCCCTCGATCGCCACGGCGAGCGCGTAGAGCATGCCCGCGAGCGAGACGACCGCGAGGCCGAACAGGGCGACCAGGCGTCGGGTGCTGCGGCGCGCCGCGTCCTGGTGCTCGAAGAAGCTCGTCGACATCTAGCCCGGGCCGCTCCGCTTTCTGTCGAGTGATCTGCCGCTGGCCGGGGCCCAGTTGGCCGCGTTGGTCCTAGCGGATCAGGAGAACGAGACCCTCGGCGCCTCGGCGATCGCCGCGCTGTCGAACTCGAGCAGCGACGCATCCTGCGCGTGGCCGAACAAGCTCGCGAAGATCAGCGGCGGAAAGCTCTGCCGGTAGGTGTTGTAGGTGGTGACGGCATCGTTGAAGGCCTGTCTCGCGAACGAGACCTTGTTCTCCGTCGAGGTGAGCTCCTCGGTGAGCTGCCGCATGTTCTCGTTGGCCTTGAGGTCGGGGTAGGCCTCCGCGAGCGCGAGCAGGCGCCCCATCGCGCTGCCGAGCGCGCTCTCCGCGCTCGCGAGGTTCTGGATCGCGGCCGGATCGCCCGGGTTGCTCGCGGCGCGCTGCAGTCCCGTCACCGCCTGGTTTCGCGCCTGGATCACGGCTTCGAGCGTCTGCCGCTCGTGGGCGAGGTAGCCCTTGGCGGTCTCGACGAGATTCGGAATCAGGTCGTGCCGGCGCTTGAGCTGCACCTCGATCTGCGCGAATCCGTTCTGGTAGCGGTTCTTGAGCGCGACGAGCTTGTTGTAGATGCCCATCACCGCGATGGCGAGAACCAGCGCGACTGCGCCAATGGCAATCCATGTCATCCGATGCTCTCCTCGATCGAAGCGTCGCTCGCGCCCGGAGCGTTCGGGCGCGCTCGGTGGTGCCCCGGCTCGCGGCCGCGCGTGCCAGCGCATCGCGGACGCCGATCGGCGTCAGGCTAGCAGATCGATTTCAAAATACGGGCTGCCGTTCGGGCTCGGTGCGCGGTGCGGACTGACGGGCCGGCGCTGATTGCGGGGATGCGCGCCGTTCGCAGGCTCGTGAGGCGAGCGGTACCGCGCTTACGCCGAGCGCTCGTTTCCGTAAGCGGGCGCGGCGCCCTTCTGGCTGTGCTGGAGGATCGAGGCGAGCTCGTTGAGATCGTCTGCGAGCCCCTGGTGGGCGGCGTCCGAGCTGCGCAGCTTCGCGCGCGATCGGTAGTTGCCGTCCTTGAGCGACTGCACGTGCCGCCGCAGCGGCACGGTCGGCCCGAGCAGCGAGTGCGTGTACGCGACGCAGAACCCCACCATCGTCAGCACGAAGCCGCCGAGGATCGACGCGCCGACCACGCTGAAATCCTGCGTCTGCTTGAGGATCTGCTCGTGATACGACTCCGGGACGGCGGTCATCACCATCGCGTAGAGCTCCGAGTAGGCGGAGTGCGTGTGCCACGCGAACAGCGACATGAACGCGATCGTGATCAGCAGCAGATACAGCGGCAGTCGCAGCTGCGCGCCGAACTGCAGGAATCGGAACGCACGCCTCGAGTCGAATCCGAACACCGATCGCATCAGATTGCGCGCCACGGGCTGCAGTCCTCCTGTTGGCTGCTGATCGGCCTGCGGCGAGCGCGGCTTGAGGCTCGCGGCGCCGCCGCGAGCGCGGAGCGGGAGCGCGCATTGCGCACGGATCGGAGAGCTCCACGAATGCTGGATCGGCGCGCGGATGCGCGTCAGCCTGCCGCGGCCCGCCGCCGGGTGCTGGCTCGATCGATCCAGCGCCGATAGCGCGCAGGCGGGAAGAAGATCAGCCAGATGCACGCGATCGGAACGAACTCGAGCGTCGCAGTCACGGCATCGAGAGAGGCGGAGAACAGCCCCGTGGCGTCGAACTCGATCTGCTGGAACACGTACGCGAGCTCGCAGGCGGTCCAGGTCGCGCCCGCGACGCCCCACAGCAGGAAGCGGTGGCGCACCGATGGCGTGCACAGGCCGATGCGTTCGCGGAGCTTTGCCATGCCGTAGTGGTGGAGGCCCTCGATGCCGATCCACGCGACCGAGACGACGACGGCCGCCCACTCGAGCCACCACCAAGGATTGTCCAGCGGATGCAGCGCCGCGAGATCGCCGAGCCACGCGGAGCCCGCGATCCCGAGCGCGAGCGCGCCGCACACCCCCGCCACCAGACACCAGCCGGTGAGCGACTGCGGCCGGAACACCAGGCGCAGGAAGAACACCGACGCGACCGTCCCGGAATCGGTGAGCAGCCGGCCGGCGAAGTAGAGCGACTCGAAGTGCCTCTCGTCGTCGAGCACGAGCGGAATCTGCCAGCAGACGAACGCGAGGCCCCAAAGCGACAGCGCGAGCGCGAGCAGCCGCTCGGGCGTCTGCAGCGTGCTCAGACTCAGCAGTCCGAGTCGCGCACCCGCCGCGAGGTACGCGACGCCGACGATCACGCCGCCGAGGTAGCCGTGCTCCTCCACCTAGCGAGCCTCGCGCGTTCGTGCGGAGCGCTCGCCGCCGCGGATCCACGCGCGATAGAAGCGAGGCGGGAAGAAGATGAGCCAGACGATCGCGACGCCCGCGGCGTCGAGCGCGCTGAACGCGCGCTCGAGCGCGGCGGACCACTGCCGGTTGGTCTCGACATCGAGAGTCTGGTAGGCGAACGACCAGGTGTAGACGGTCCAGACCACCCCCAACGCGCCCCACAACAGCATGCGGTGGCAGTCGATCGGATCGCACAGGCCGAGTCGCGCGCGCCGTCGCAGATCCGAGTAGCCGCTGAAGCCCTCGAGGGTGATCCAGATCAGTGGAACGAACGTCGCCATCCAGCCGACCCACCACCACGGATTCTCGAGCGGGCGCATCACCTCCCAATCGCCCACCGCGATCGATCCCGCGATGCTCCACGCAAACGCGATCGCGATCGCGAGCACGAGCATTCCCGCCCAGCGCTCGCGCTTGCGAAAGACGACGCGCACGAAGTACGCGAAGCAGACCATCCCCGCGTGGTCGAAGACGCGCGCCGGAAAGAACAGCGGCTGCGCGAGGGGCCGGTCCGCCGCGATGATGGGAACCTGCCACCACGCGTAGGAGACCGACCACATCAGCAGGCTGAGACCGAGGATGAGCTCGGGAGAGCGCAGCGAGCGCCAGCTCAGGTGGATCAACCGAACGCCCACCGCGAAGTAGACGAGGCCTGCGAAAACGCCCCCGAACAGCGCGCTCTCGTCCATTGCTCCGGACCCCCCGGCCGATTCGGTGGTTATCGGGGCGGGCGCGGGATCACTTGAGGACGCTCGGGCTTGCGGGCGCCGATGCGTGCCCGGGCAGTTCCGATTTCGAGAGAGAGGTCCGCCACTGGCCGGGGCCCAGTTGACCGTGCTGGTTCTAGTCGGGGCAGTTCCGATTTCGAGAGAGAGGTCCGCCACTGGCCGGGGCCCAGTTGACCGTTGGCTTAGCGGCTCTGCTTCTCGAGGCCGAGGCGCTCGCGCGCCTCCGCGGGGCCGACCACGCGCGCCCCGAGCGCCTCGATGATGCGCACGGCCTTCGCGACGAGCTCGGCGTTGCTCGCGAACACGCCGCGCTCGAGATAGAGGTTGTCCTCGAGCCCGACGCGAACGTGCCCGCCGAGCAGCATCGCCTGGGCGAGCATCGGAAACTGCATGCGCGAGATGCCGAACGCCGACCAGATTGCGCCCTCGGGCAGCATGTCGCGCATCGCGAGCAGGCTGGCCGTGTTCGCCTCGGCGCCCCAGGGAATGCCGAGGCAGAGCTGGAACAGCGGCGGCGCGTCGAGCAAGCCTTCGCGCAGCAGCTGCTTGGCGAGCGCGATGTGCCCGAGCTCGAACGCCTCGATCTCGGGCTTCACGCCGCAGCGGCGGATGCGCTCGGCCATCACGCGCAGGTGGCCGATCGTGTTGAGTGCGAGCGCAGGGCCGAAGTTCATCGATCCGCAGTCGAGGCTGCAGATCTCGGGTCGCAGCTCCTCGACGTGGCGCACGCGCTCCTCCGGGCGCGCGTAGTCCGAGCCCGGCGCCGCGATCGACGGATCGCCATCGCTCGGGATGAAGTCGCCGCCCATGCCGGTCGTGAGATTGAGAACCAAATCGGTGTCGCTCGCGCGGATCCGCTCCACCACCTCGCGAAAGAGCTTCGGGTCGCGGTTCCCCTTTCCGGTTGCGACGTCGCGCACGTGGATGTGAGCGATCGCGGCGCCCGCGCGCGCGGCCTCGAGCGCGGCGTTCGCGATCTGCTCGGGCGTGACGGGGATCGCGGGGTGCACGCCGACCGTGTCGCCTGCACCCGTGACCGCACAGGTGATGATCACGTGTTGGTTCACCGGCTCTCCTCGCTCGGATCGGCGCTCGTGCCGATCGCGCTTCGCGCGAGCTGCCGCAATTCCGCCCGCGCGCGCACCATTCTCGCCGCTGCGCTCCGATCGATCAATCCCGTGCGCACCGCGCCTCCGCTTGACAGCGGGCGCGCCGAGAAACATGATGGGATCGCTTCGATTGGCCCGCGTTGCGCTCTCGAGATCGCGCGCTGCGGCATCGAACGGGAGGGAGCCTCGCGATTGACGGCGAGCGAGCGCGCAGCGACCCACTACGCGATTCGCGGTCGCGCCGCATGGATCCGCATCGACCAACCCGAGACGCGCAACGCGCTCACCGAGCAGCTGCTCGCCGAGCTCGCGGACCGCCTCGACGCCGCAATCGGCGAGCCGCGTGCGCGCGCAGTCGTGCTCACGGGCAGTGGAAGCGCGTTCTGTGCGGGCGCGGACCTCAAGCGCGGTGGCGCGGGCGTCACGAGCATCGCGAGCCGCGAGGGCGCCGCACGCGCCGCGGGCGCCGCGGCGGAGCCGGATGACAACGCGTTCGTCGCGGTGCTCGAGACGATGCAGCAGTCGCCGAAGCCCGTGATCTGCGCCGTCAACGGCCATGCGTTCGGAGGCGGCATCGGCCTCGTCGCGGCCGCCGACATCGCGATCGCGGTGCGCGACGCGAAGTTCGCGTTCAGCGAGGTGCGCCTCGGTGTGATTCCCGCGATCATCTCCGTTGCGGTGCTGCCCAAGCTCGGCGCGCACCACGCGCTGCGCCTGTTCCTCACGGGAGATCGCTTCACGGCCGCCGATGCGGTCGGCTACGGCCTCGTCCATCGCGTCGTCGAGCCGAGCGAGCTCGAGAGCGCCGTGCAGGCCGAAATCGATTTGATCTCGCAGGGTGCGCCGCAGGCGCTCGCCGAGGCGAAGCGGCTCGTGCGCGAGGTCCCGCGCCTCCCCGCGCGCGAAGCCTACGCGTACGCCGCGCAGGCGAGCGCGAGGAAGTTCGCCTCGGCGGAAGCTGCCGAGGGCCTGGCGGCGTTCGCGCAGAAGCGGCCGCCGAGCTGGGCCGCCGCAGACCGCGAAGACTGAGCGACCGCGCGCCGCTGCAGCGCACTCCTGCAACACACCGCTGCCGCGCGCCGCTGCAGCGCACTCCTGCAACACACCGCTGCAGCGCTACCAATCGGTGTAAACCCCGAGGCCGCGCTTCTTGATCTGGCCGCCGATGATCGCGCGCTGGATCTCGGAAGTTCCCTCCCAGATGCGATCGACGCGGAGATCGCGGTAGAGCCGCTCGACGGGGTTCTCGCGCATGTAGCCGCGCCCGCCGAGCACCTGCAGCGCGCGGTCGACCACGCGCCCGGCCATCTCGGAGCAGAACAGCTTGAGCGCGCTCACGCGCGCGTGGATGCGCTTGGGGTCGGAGCTCGGGCCGATCTCGGCCGCGACGCGGTAGAGCAGCGACTTGCCCGCCATGATCTCGGTCGCCATGTCGGCGATCGAGAACTCGATCGCCTGGAACTCGCGGATCGGGCGGTCGAACTGCACGCGCTCGGCCGCGTAGTCGTTCGCGACCTCCGCCGCGCGCGTCGCCGCGCCCACGCAGTGCGCCGCGATCTGCAGTCGCGCCTCGACGAACCAATCCTTGGTGAGCGCGAAGCCCTGACCGATCTCGCCGAGCCGCGCCGAGGCCGGCAGCCGCACCTCTTCGAGCGCGATCTCGGCGTGGTCGAAGATGTACGTGTGCATGAAGTGCGGCGAGCGGATGTGCCGAACGCCGGGCGTGTCCTTGTCGACGAGGAACAGCGTCGGCTTGTCGGGGTCGCCGTCGACGTGCGCGTGAACGATCACGTAGTCGCAGGCGTTGTAGGAGGTGACGAACCACTTCTCGCCGCTCAGCACGTAGCCGTCGCCGTCGCGGAGCGCCTCGGTGCGCACGCGGCGCGGATCGGATCCCGCTTCGGGCTCGCTGATCGCGAAGCAGCCGCGCCTTTCACCGCGGCAGCTCGGGCGCAGATAGCGCTGCTTCTGCTCCTCGGATCCGAAGCGCAGCGAGATCGCGGGCTGCCACATCGCGGCCCACAGCCCGCAGGTCGCGCGGCCGAGCTGCTCGTTGATCAGCATCTGCTCGAAGATCGAGTAGCCCTGGCCGCCGTCCTCGACGCGGTGATTGATGCCCGCGAAGCCCCAGTCGCAGACCGCCTTGCGCAGCGCGCGCCGGCTCGCCTCGGGCAGCCCGTGCTGCTCCTCGACCTCGAGCTCGTGCGGCTGGAGCACCTGCTCGCAGAATTCGCGCGCCTTGGCGCTGAGCTTCTGGTGTTCGCGCGTGAGCTCGATCTGCATCGGGGAGTGCCTCCGAGAATGCTATTCCGCGGCGCGCGCCACCACGAGCGCGTCGACCGCCACGCAGCCGTCGGCCGACGCGATCAGCGGGTTGACGTCGAGCTGCTCGAGGCGATCGCCGAGATCGCGCGCGAGCAGCGAGAGGTTCGCGATCGCGCCGCAGAGCGCCTTCACGTCGGCGGGCGACTGGCCGCGGAAGCCGTCGAGCAGACGGCGCAGCTTGAGTCGGTCGAGCATGCGCTCGGCGCCGGCCTCGTCGACCGGCGCGAGCGCGACCGCGCTGTCGCCGAGCAGCTCGACCAGCACGCCGCCCGCCGCGACCATCACGTAGCTTCCGAACTGCGGATCGCGCACCGCGCCGAGCGCAATCTCGATTCCCTCCGGCACGCGACGCGCGACGGTGACGCGCGGGCCGAGCCGGCGCGCGAGGTCGTCGTAGGCGGCGCCGAGCGCCTCGGGGCTCGCGAGATCGAGCACGACGCCGCGCACCTCGCTCTTGTGCTCGATGCCCGGCTGCGCGGTCTTGAGCACGACCGGATAGCCGATCTGCGCGGCGGCCTCGAGCGCCGCAGCTCTCGAATCGGCTCGCAGCGCGCGCGCGACGGGAATGCCGAAGTCGGCGAGCAGCGCGAGGCTCTCGATCTCGTCGAGCGGCGCCGGCCTTCCGAGTCGCTCGCGCCAGCGCTGCGCGATCTCGCGCTGCGGAGCGCGCGGCGCGATCGGGGCAGGGCGCGCGAGGAAGTCGCGGTAGTCGAACAGATGACGGAACGCGAGCAGCGCCTCGCGCGTGCCGTCGAGCACGGGTACACCGGCCTCGGTCAGCTCCAGCGCGAGCTGCCGGTGATCGACGAGCGAGTAGTTGGTCGCGAATGCGAGCGGCAGCGACGCGCGCGCTCCGACCCCACGCGCGACCTCGATCAGGTTGCGGTGGTGGTAGTGGCCGTTCCGGATGTCGGAGACCATCAGTGCGGCCGCGGTGTCGGGATCCGCGATCAGCGCCTCGAGGCAGTGCTGGAAGGTGTTGACCGCGTCGTGACCTGTTCCCCAGGCGTCGAGCGGATTGGTCGGCTCGAGGCCGGGATCGAGCTGCGCGCGCAGCTTGTCGCGGGTCGCGTCGCTGATGCGCGCGAGCGGAACGCCGACGTCCGC
>DASPGF010000281.1:0-6113 GCA_035620755.1 Myxococcota bacterium | reverse complement strand
GCACTACCAGTGGAACATGGACATCTGGGGCGAGCCGGGCGTCGCGGCCGAAGGCGAGCTGATCGCCTCGATCTTCCAGCTGCTCGACCGGCTCGGCGTCGCGCGCGGCGACGTCACGCTGCGCATCAACAGCCGCGCGCTGCTCGAGGAGACGCTGCGCGAGACGGTGCTCGCGAAGCGCCCGCAGGTGTTCCCCGCGCTCTGCATCGCGATCGACAAGCTCGAGAAGATCGGCGAGGACGCGGTGCTCGACCAGCTCAGCGACCCCAGCGGCCTCGTGAAGCTCCCGCTGCAGGACGCGCGCTTCGTGCTCTCCTACCTCAAGCTGCGCGACATCGGCGAGGCCGAGCGGCTCGCGCAGCGGGGATCGCCCGCGCTCGCGGATCTCGCGCGGCTGTTCGAGCTGCTCGACGCCTACGGCCAGCGCGATCGCGTCGCGTTCGACGCCTCGATCGTGCGCGGGCTCGCCTACTACACGGGCATCGTGTTCGAGGCGTTCGATTCCGAGCGGAAGCTGCGCGCGATCTGCGGCGGCGGCCGCTACGATCGGCTGCTCGAGGCGCTCGGAGGGCCCGCGCTGCCCGCGGTCGGCTTCGGCTTCGGCGACAGCGTGATCGCCGAACTGCTCGCCGGCAAGCAGCTCCTCCCCGCGCTCGCGCGCCGGCTCGACGCGGTGGTGTTCGCGTTCTCGGACGCGCAGCGCCCCGCGGCCGTGCGCGTCGCGAGCGCGCTGCGCGCGCGCGGGCGCTGCGTGGAGCTCGTGCTCGGCGAGCAGCGGCTCAAGCGCGCGCTGGCGGATGCGGATCGCGAGGGCGCGCGCGAGATCCATCTGCTCGGCCCGGACGAGGTCGCGCGCGGCGAGGTGCTGATCCGCGATCTCGCGAGCGGCGAGCAGCGCAGCGAGCCGATTCCGGAGATAGGTGGATAGATAAATGGCGAACACGGAAACGAAGGCAGCCACGAGCTGGGCGATCCCCGACAGTCTCGACCTCTATCACGTGCTCGAATGGGGTGCGGGGTTCTTCGCGATCAACGCGGCCGGGCACGTCGAGGTCCGCCCGCGCAGCCACGACCCGCGCAGCATCGACCTGCTCGAGCTCGTCGAGAATCTCGGGCAGCGCGGCGTGCGCACGCCGCTGCTGATCCGCTTCAACGACATCCTCGACAGCCGCGTGCGCGGCCTCAACGATTGCTTCCGCAAGGCGATCGAAGAGTTCGAGTACCGCGGCGCGTATCGCGGCGTGTACCCGATCAAGGTCAACCAGCAGCGTCACGTGGTCGAGGAGCTGATCCAGTTCGGCGCCACCGAGAGGATGGGCCTCGAGGCCGGCAGCAAGCCCGAGCTGCTGATCGCACTCGCGCTGCTCGACACCCCGGGCGCGCTGATCATCTGCAACGGCTACAAGGACCGCGCCTACGTCGAGACCGCGCTGCTCGCGCAGAAGCTCGGGCGCACGCCGATCATCGTGGTCGACCGCTTCCACGAGATCGAGCTGATCCTCAAGACCTCGCGCGAGCTCGGCATCCGCCCGCACCTCGGCATCCGCGTGCGCTTGAACGCGAAGGGCGCGGGCAAGTGGGTCGAGTCGACCGGCGAGCGTTCGAAGTTCGGGCTGTCGTCGCTGGAGATCGTCGGCGCGATCGACCGCCTCGCCTCGGAGGACATGCTCGACTGCCTCGAGCTGATGCACTTCCACATCGGATCCCAGATCACCGCGGCGCGCGCCCACAAGGACGCGCTCAGCGAGGCGAGCCGGATCTTCGTCGGACTGCACGCGCTCGGCGCAAGGCCATCGCTGATCGACGTCGGGGGTGGGCTCGGCGTGGACTACGACGGCTCGCGCACGAACTTCCACTCGTCGAAGAACTACACGATGGAAGAGTACGCGCACGACGTGGTGTCGTTCATCCAGGAGGCCTGCGACGCGACCCGCGTCCCGCATCCGGACATCGTCACCGAGTCGGGCCGCGCGCTGACCGCGCACCACTCGGTGCTGATCTTCGACGTGCTCGGCGTGAACGAGGTGCGCACCGACCTGCGCCCCGAGGAGGTCGCGCCCGACGCGCCCAAGGTGCTGCGCGATCTCGCGGAGGTCTGGAGCGAGACGCGCGCCGAGAACGTCCAGGAGTCGTACCACAACGCGCAGCTGCTCAAGGAGGAGGCGTCGGCGCTGTTCTCGCTCGGCTATCTCGATCTGCGCGACAAGGCGCGCGTCGAGCAGCTGTTCGCATGCTGCTGCGACCGCATCCTGCGGCTGCTGCGCGAGCTTCCCGAGGCGCCCGACGACCTCGCGGATTTCGAGACCGCGCTCGCCGACACCTACTACGGAAACTTCTCGGTGTTCCAGAGCGCGCCCGACCACTGGGCCGTGAAGCAGCTGTTCCCCGTGATGCCGATCCACCGGCTCGACGAGGAGCCGACGCGGCGCGGCGTGCTCGCGGACCTCACCTGCGACAGCGACGGCAAGATCGACCAGTTCATCAACCCGCGCGCGCCCAAGAGCCTGATCGAGCTGCACCCGTGGACGGGCGCGCCGTACTTCGTCGGCGTGTTCCTCGTCGGCGCCTACCAGGAGATCCTCGGCGACCTGCACAACCTGTTCGGCGACACCAACGCGGTTCACGTCAAGCTCGACGACCAGGGTGGCTACACCATCGAACACATCGTCGAGGGCGACGCGGTGCAGGACGTGCTCGGCTACGTGCAGTACGAGCGGCGCCGGCTGATCGAGAAGGTGCGCCAGATCATCGAGGGCGCGCTGCGCACCAACCAGATCAGCCTCGAGGAGTCCGCGCGCCTGCTCGAGCGCTACGAGCAGGGCCTCAAGGAGTACACGTACCTCGCGGGCCAGCCCTGAGCCGATGCCCGCGCGCCGCCGGAATGCGCCGCTGCGGATCCTCTCCTGGAACGTGAACGGCCTGCGCGCGTGCGCGAAGAAGGGCTTTTCGCGCTGGCTCGAGGAGTCGGGCGCGGAGATCGTCGGCATCCAGGAGGTGCGCGCGCATCCCGCGGAGGTCCCCGCCGAGCTCCGAGAGCCGCACGGCTGGCACGCGCGCTTCAGCGCCGCGCAGCGCAAGGGCTACAGCGGCGTCGCGCTGTACTCGCGGCGCGCTCCCGAGCACGTCGACACCGAGCTCGACGAGCCGCGCTTCGACTGCGAGGGGCGGCTGCAGCTCGCGCGCTTCGGCAACCTCGTGGTCGCGAACGTCTACTTCCCGAACGGCAACGGCGCAGAGCGCGACAACAGCCGCGTGCCGTTCAAGCTCGACTTCTACCGCGCGCTGCTCGAGCGGCTCGAGGCGCTGCGCCGCGATGGCGCGCGCGTGCTCGTGATGGGGGACTTCAACACCGCCCACCGCGAGATCGACCTCGCGCGGCCGCGCGAGAACCGCGCGACGAGCGGATTCCTGCCCGAGGAGTGCGCGGAGATCGACCGCTGGCTCGAGGCGGGCTGGATCGACACGTTCCGGCGCTTCGACGCCGCGCCGGGGCGCTACACGTGGTGGAGTCAGCGCTTCGGGGTGCGCGCGCGAAACGTCGGCTGGCGGATCGACTACGTGCTCGCCGAGCCCGAGGCGATGAAGTTCGTGCGCAGCGCGCTGATCCTCCCCGATGTTCAAGGGTCGGACCACTGCCCGATCGGCGTGGAGATCGACCCCGCGATCTTCGGCTGACGGCGCCGGGGCTGCGGCGCGAAGCCTGCGTCGGTCGCAATCAGCTGCGGTGAACGCCCGCCGAGCGCGCGCAATCGGCTGCACGTACCGCCCGCGCAGCGCGCGCAGCGCTCAGACCGCGATCTGCTGCAGGTACCACTCGGTGAGCTCGCGCGGCATCTCCTCCATCTGGCTGTAGGGCCCGGGCCGGTAGTAGCGCGAGTTCACGCCGCGCTGGTTGTGGTCGATGATGCGCTTGTCGGCGATGCTGGTCACGTCCCACATCCAGATCAGCCGCGCGAGGTCGTAGTCGACCCCCTCCTTCGCATCGGCATCGACCAGCCAGACGATCTCCATGTCGGTCTTCTGCACGCCGCGCGGGATGAAGAGGTAGAGCACGCCGTAATCCGGATAGGCGAGGAACGCGCTCGCAGGGCCGACGTCGACGTAGCTGAAGCCGCCGTCGTAGTCGCTGAAGTCGCCCATCAGCGGCGCGACCCCCTGGCCGTCCTCGCTTCCCGTGACCGAGCCCGGATAGGTGGCGTCGTGGAAGGCATCGACCATCTCCTCGTCGGGCGCGACCGCCCATGGCCAGTGCGCGACGTAGGGGATCTCGATGCCGAGCTGCCTCGCGCGCTCGCGCGACTGCTCGCGAAGCGCCTTCGACGCCGGGTCGAGGTGGCGCTCGGTCGCGTGGTGGCGCGCGAACTCGGGATGCGCGGGCCCGCAGTGGTAACACTCGTAGTAGTTCTCGATCGCGAGCTTCCAGTTCGCATCGACGCTGTACACGGCCCGGTGTGCGACCTTCGCGCGCGCCCAGCCGTAGCGCCCGAGCGATGCGCGCAGCGTGCCTTCGGCGTCGCCGAGCTTCGGCGGAACGTCCGCGAAGCAGACGAAGATCAGGCCCTCGAGGATGCGCAGGTTGATGCGGCTCAGACCGTACGCGGACTTGTCGATGTCGTCCTTCATGTGGCGGGCCGCGCGCAGGCTGCCGTCGAGCTCGTACGCCCACGCGTGATACGGGCAGACCAGCACCTTCGCGTTGCCCTCGCGCTCGTAGCAGACCTCCGAGCCGCGATGGCGGCACACGTTGAGCAGCGCGCGCACCACGCCGTCTCGGCCGCGGATGATGATCAGCGACTCGCCCGCCGTCTCGTGCACGAAGAAATCGCCCGGGCTCGGAATGCGGCTCTCGTGGCCCACGCAGAGCCAGCGGCGCAGGAAGATGCGCTCCATGTCGAGCGCGTAGATCGCGGGATCCGAGTAGAACGCCTGCTGCAGCGCGCAGCCCTTCGGCTGCGAGGCGATCAGCTCGCGCAGTCGCTCCCGCGACAGGCTCGCGGGGTGAACCGGGGATCGCGCGTCGAACAGCATGGGGCCTCTCCTGAACGCTTCGCTGGATTCGAGCGACACGGATGCCGGACGCGAGACGCTGCGCGGCGTGACGCCGCAGCGCGTATCCGCATGGCGTCGCGACATTCGGTGTCGAGAAATGTGCAGTTTAGCGGCGAAACGAAATGAAATCAGCCCTTTGGATGCGCGCGCCGAGCGCGATCGGCCCCCAGGGGCACGCAGATCGCGCGCTGGGAGGCGGCTTTCGATAACCCGGTTTGCGTACGCGCGGGCGAGATCTATGCTCTGCGGGCACGCTCGGATGGTCATTGCAACTCGTGCCGCCGGTGCGTCGCGCCCGCGATCCCTCGAACGGTCGAACCGCCGGACCGGCGGACCGCCCGACCGCCTGACCGCCTGACCGGGATGGGGCTCGCGGACGAAAAGGCGTGAATAAACGCTCTGGCGCAGTTGGCGCACGACCTCGAAACCGGAGGTATGGCGATGCGCAACCCCTACCGCGTCTCGGCTCTGGTATCGGCCCTGTCCCTGGTGTTCGCCGCCGCGCTGCTCGGTCCCGCGACCCCCTCGAGTGCACAGATCGGAGTCTTCAACAACACCTACGCGCGCGAGTGCTTCCTGCAGGCGCTCGCGGACCGCGCGAACTCGGACGCCTGCGATCGGGCGCTCGAGACCGAGATGCTCACGGGCCGCGATCTGGCGGCCACCTACGTGAACCGCGCCGTGATCCGAACCAACGCGGGCCGCTACAAGATCGCGCTCTCCGACCTCGAGCGTGCGGAGGCGCTCAAGCCTGAGCTCGGCGAGATCCACACCAGCCGCGGCAACGTCTTCTACTACATGAACGACTTCGAGGAGGCGCTCGAGCACTACGACCGCGGCATCGAGGCGGGCATGGAGAAGCTCCACGCCGCCCACTATGACCGCGGGCTCGCGCTCGAGCAGCTCGGCCGGATCGAGGAATCGAAGGACGCATTCCGGAAGGCGCTCAGCATCGAGCCCGAGTTCGAGCTCGCGCGGATCCGCCTGGTCGGCAACCCCGCGCAGGCGACGACCAACTCGTCTTCGAACTAGCGCCGCGGAGCTGCGTGGGGCGCGCGGGTCGC
>DASPGF010000280.1:0-2458 GCA_035620755.1 Myxococcota bacterium | reverse complement strand
CGAGCTGCCGCCGATCGCGATCGGCAGCCATCTCGACTCCCAGCCGACGGGCGGCAAGTTCGACGGTGTGCTCGGCGTGCTCGCGGGGCTCGAGGTCGTGCGAACGCTCGACGAGCACGGGATCGAGACCGAGCATCCGATCGAGGTGATCGACTGGACGAACGAGGAGGGAGCGCGCTTCGCGCCCGCGATGCTCGGCTCGGGCGTGTTCGCGCGCGCTCTCGACGAGGCCGCGGCTCTCGACGCGCGCGATCGCGATGGCCGCGCGTTGCGTGACGAGCTCGAGCGGATCGGCTACCGAGGCGCGGAGCGCTGCGGCGATCACCCGCTCGACTCGTACTTCGAGCTGCACATCGAGCAGGGCCCGATCCTCGAGGCGGAGCAGAAGCTGATCGGCGTGGTCGACGGCGTGCAGGGAATTCGCTGGTACGACGTCTCGCTCGAGGGGCGCGCGAGCCACGCGGGCACGACGCCGATCGCGATGCGCTGCGATGCGGGCGTCGCAGCCGCGGAGCTGATTGTCGGCGTGCGGCGCCTCGTCGAGGATCTGGGTCGAGGCGCGCTCGCGACCGCGGGCGTGATCGACGCGTACCCGAATTCGCGCAACGTCGTGCCGAGCCGGGTGTTCGTGACGATCGACCTGCGCAACCCGACGAGCGAAGGGCTCGACCGCATGGAGCAGGGGCTGCGCGAGATCGTCGCGCAGTGCAGCGCGCGGCAGCGCGTCGAGAGCCGCGTGGAGCGAATCTGGGACTCGCCGCCCGTGCGCTTCGATGACGCGTGTGTGGGCGCGGTGCGGCAGGCGGCGACCGCGCGCGGCCTCCCGGCGCGCGACATCACCTCGGGCGCGGGCCACGATGCCGTCTACGTGTCGCGCGTGGCGCCGACGGCGATGATCTTCGTCCCGTGTCTGGGCGGTGTGAGCCACAACGAGATCGAGAGCGCGACCGCCGAGCACGTCGAGGCGGGCGCATCAGTGCTGCTGGATGCGGTGCTGTTCCGGGATCGGCATCCCGATTGACGGCGCTCGCTGCCGTGGTGACGGCTGCCACGTGCGGGCCAGCCGCGGTCGATGCAAGGGCGCTCGATCACAGATTCCAACCATCAACGAACGAACCACAGAAAGAGGGTTTCCATGTCGATTCGATCGATGAAGAAGAGCAACGAGCACTTCAAACGCGCGCTCCGGAGCATCCCGCTCGGAGTCGCTTCGAACTTCCGATACTGGGGCGAGGAGCGAACGCTCTACGTGAAGCGCGGCAAGGGCGCGCGCATCTGGGACCTCGATGACAACGAGTACATCGACTACCGGTTGGGTTACGGGCCCGCGATCCTCGGCTACGCGGACGATCGCGTCGATGCCGCGGCTCGCGAGGGCATGGCGGTCGGCGGCGTGTTCGCACTCGCGACCGAGCTCGAGACCGTCGTCGCGGAGCGGATCCGCAAGATGGTCCCGGGCGTCGATCTCGTGCGCTATTCGAACTCGGGCAGCGAGGCGGTGATCGCGGCGCTGCGGCTCGCGCGCGCCTATTCCGGCCGCGATTCCTACATCCTGGTCGAGGGCGGCTATCACGGCGTGCACGACGCGGCGCTGTGGCAGGCCGCGGTCAACAAGATGAAGCCGGGCGACGCGGCGCCGCCGCTCGAGCCCTACAGCGAGGGCGTGCCGAAGATCGTGCGGCAGCTGATCCACTGCGTGCCGCTCAACGACGCCAACTTCCTCGAGGACGTGCTCAAGAAGAACGGCGACCAGATCGGCGCATTCCTGATCGAGCCGATCATGGGCAACTGCTGCGGGATCACCGCGCAGGCGGAGTACGTGAAGGCCGCGCGCGAGCTCTGCGATCGCTTCGGCGTGGTGATGATCATCGACGAGGTCAAGACCGGCTTCCGCGTCGCGCGCGGCGGCGTGCAGCAGCTGATGGGCGTGAGGGCGGACCTCTGCACCTTCGCGAAGGCGCTCGCGAACGGCTACCCGATCTCGGTGTTGGCGGGCCGCGAGGAGATCATGCGCAAGATCGGCAACGGCGTCGCGCACGGCGGAACCTACACCGCGCACTCGGTCTCGATCGCGGCCGCGAACAAGACGCTCGAGATCCTCGACGAGACCCCCGCGCTCGAGACGATCGCGAGCTACGGCCGGAAGCTGCAGGCCGGGCTCTCGAAGATCCTCGAGGCGCGCGGCATCGCGCACGTGTTCGTCGGCCACCCGTCGATGGCGGGCCTGTTCTTCGCCGAGGAGGCGCCGACCAACTACCGCGACTGGGTCAAGAGCGACTACACGCTCTACGACACGATGGCGCCGCACCTGCACGATCTGGGCATCCTCTGCGAGCCGGATTCGCGCGAGCCGTGGTTCATCTGCGAAGCGCACGACGCGCGCTGCCTCGAGCAGACCGCCGAGAAGTTCGAGCGCGCGCTCGACACGACGCACAAGCAGCACGGCCGCGCCTAGCCC